>NZ_CP036271.1:2346153-2559226 GCF_007745175.1 Caulifigura coniformis
TCCGCCTTCGCCTTCTCAAGCTCCAGCTTCTGGTCGACGACGGATGCGGCCGACGCCCGTCCCCGTCCCGCTTGGACGATCGCGCGGTCGAAATCCGCGAGCACCTGCCTGTCGATCGTCTTGCGGTTCTCCTCGAACTGGCCCAGCCGCTCCTGCAGAGTCTTCTGAAGGGCCTGCCATTGCGGCTCCGCCGCTCTGCCGACGTTGCACGTCACGGCAGCAAGACAAGCCCACGCGACCGCGGTCCGGCAATTGTGCATGGCATCCTCAGCTGGAGGGGGATCGTGGCCGGCGGCCGGTGCAAGCGCCCTCACTCGCACACCTCGACCGGGCTGGCCGCTCGTCTGCCATAGTCTGCCCGCGGCAGACATTGTCGTCAAGCGCCGGACCTAGATTGTCGGAATGACTGCGTCCGCCAACGAAGACCTGACCGACCGGATTACGATCCGCTGTACCGCATCCCAGAGGGAGCTTTGGGAGAAGGCCAGTGCATCTGGCCGTAGACGGCTCGCCGACTGGATCCGGCTGAGCCTCGATGATGTCGCGAACGAACAGGTCGGGACCGCCGGTCTGTCAGCGGGCCGGGCGGAAGAGAAGCCGCCGCGCCGGTCGCGGGGATGATGCCATCGGCCTCAGAAATCCATCAGGAAAACCGGCGTACAGATGCGCGTGTCGCGCACCTCAAGATTATAGGCCCACGACGTGGCATCGGCCGCGAGGCAGGTCGCCTCGGGTGTGATCCAGCAGCCCCCTCCGCCCTGAGCCGTATTGCTGTTGGGCACGATGACACGTCCGGCATGTGGGGCGCCGTCGTCCACCTTTCCATCGATGCTCTGCATCATTCCCACCGTCAGGACGTCCAGTCCCCAGATCCCGTGACCGGTACAGGGATTGATCGACGTCAGCGCCAGCACGTTCTGTGCGTGCCAGGAGGCCGCCGATACCGGATAGGCCAGGCTCGCCGGTCCCAGGTGAATGAAGCCCCACCACGCGCCGGTGATTCCCTCGGGGCGAGGCGCTGCCAGGTCGGTCCCCCCGGCGATGTTCATGAAGTAGTCATCGGCAAAGAAGCTGTTGTAGCCGCTGAACGTCCCCGGAATCAGACCCGCATTGGCCAGGTGCTGCCAGGCGGCCCCCGACTCCTGGAACGCGTAGTGGGGCGCAGGACTGGACGGTGAGATCCGTCCGTCGCCATTGCCGTCATATGTCCCGGTCTGGACAGGGCTCGTTGCCGACACCGACCCGGCGGTGGGCGATCCGGATCCCCAGATCTCCGTCGCATTCGTGATGTCGCCGGGCAGGGCGCTGTATTTCAGCTGGAACGCGCGTACGACGGTGCGCATCGCTTCCGGGTAAGAACTGATCTTCCTCGCCTCGGCATTCTCGATCAGGGCCCGCCCGGCAAGTACACCGGCGGCCAGAAGGGCGATGAGCACGAGCGCGACGGAAAGTTCGATGAGCGTGAATCCGTCAGGCGTGCGAGTCCGGTTCTCCATCGCCGCACTCTAGCCCAGAGCTGTTAAACAACCCTTAACGTCTGGCACCGCGGCGAAGCCGACCGCGTGATCCCAGGCTCCGCTTCGCTGCGGTTCTCAAGAACCCTTGAGGAACGGCAAGCCCCTTTTCTCCCGCTGGTGCGGACGGCCTTCGGCCTGGCATCGACGCCTGTCGGCGCTCTTGGTTCTTTTGGGGGCACATCCCCCGGTCCGTCAAGGCTCGGGGCCACGCGAGCGCTTCGGCTGCCTCCCGCTCTTCCTGCGCTTCGCTCCGTGCAGAGCGGTGCCCTCCACCGCGCTCGGCCTTGACTGACCGTCCCCTGGCTTTGGGCCTTTTGCCTTCCGTCCGCCCAAAAGCCTGACGGGCTTTTTGCAAACGGAAACCAAGGTTCATTTTCAACGGGAGGCATTCATGGAAACGGCAACCACCACACGCGAAGACATCTACACCCGCATCACCAACCAGATCATCGAGAAGCTGGAAGCGGGCACGCGGCCCTGGTTCCAGCCTTGGCAGGTGAAACATACCGCCGGGAGCGTCACGCGACCCTTGCGGCACAATGGCGAGCGCTACCAGGGAGTCAACGTCCTGTCACTGTGGATGTCGGCGGAGTTGAACGGCTACACGTCGCCATTCTGGCTGACGTTCCAGCAGGCACGGGAGCTGAAAGCACACGTCAAGAAAGGCGAGAAAGGTTCACCGGTCGTCTATACCAGCACGTTCAAGAAGAAGGACAAGGACGACGCCGGCGAAGAGATCGAGGAGGAGATCCCGTTCCTGAAGCAATACACCGTGTTCAACGCCGACCAGATCGAAGGCCTGCCCGCTCATTTCACGGCGACGATTCCGCAGGCGGCGACGACGCATGAACGAATCGAGCACGCTGAAGCGTTCTTCGCGAACACCGGAGCCGATATTCGCTATGGCGGCAACCGGGCGTTCTACACGATCGACGAGGACTATATCCGCCTGCCCCACTTCGAGGCCTTCCGCGACGCGGAATCGCATGCGGCGACGCTCGCCCATGAGCTGACGCACTGGACGCGGCATGCGTCGCGGCTGAACCGTGACTTGGGCCGGAAACGCTTTGGCGATGCCGGCTACGCAGCCGAGGAGCTGGTCGCCGAGCTGGGATCGGCCTTCCTGTCGGCCGATCTGGGAATCACCCCGGAAGTGCGGGAGGACCACGCCAGCTATCTGGAATGCTGGCTCAAGGTGCTGAAGGACGACAAGCGGGCGATCTTCACGGCAGCATCACTGGCAACGAAGGCGGTTGAGTACCTGCACGGCCTGCAGACGCGGCCGGCCGGTTGACGCGAGTCCCGCTGCCCGCTGACGAACGTCAGCGGGCAGTCCGCTTCCGATCACAGCACCAGCGCCAGCTGAATCCGCAGGGAATTCTCGATCGCCCGCAATTCGCTCCTGCTCAACGTGCCAAGCCTGCCGGTCAATCGCTGTTTGCTCACCGTCATCAACTGGTCGGCCATGGCGCGGCCGGGCCTGCCGCCCACCGTAATCGCGGCATCACAGGGATAGAACTTCGCAACATTGCTCGTGACCGGCACGACCTGCAGGCGGTTGGCGAAGCGGTTTGCCGAATCGTTGCTGACGATTACCGCCGGCCGCGTCTTCTGGATCTCGCCGCCGATCGTCGGCCCGAAATCAACCCACCAGACCTCACCACGCAACATGCGGATCCGCAACGAGGCCTTCCGTCCATTCCGCGGCGTCGGCCTCACGCCCGGCGTCCATCGCCATTTCGGCGTAGACGGAGTCGAGGTGACCGGGAACGACCAGTGGGCGGGCGAGGCTTTCGAGGAATGAGCTGATCCGGCCGCGGCCCACCGTGGCGAGCAGGCCGTCATAGACCGCCGCGTCGATCGAGATAGTCAGCTTGCGATTCATTCGCCCTCCATACGTCCATTCATACGTATAGAGTGCCACAATGGGGGCTGAAGCGCAAGCGGAATCACACGAAACCGCAGCGGAAGGTACCGACGCCATCCACCCTAGATGCCCGATGAGCTGATCAGGATGTTGAGGGCCTTGTCCGTCCTGGTCTTGTCGTAGTCGCAGCTGCCGTTCAGGCCTTGGCTCGCATGCCAAGCCGGGCAGCTGTAACTCGTGGGATTCCAGACGCTCGGCATGGGCATAAAGTAGTTGCCGCCAACAAAACCCGATTCGACTTTGCCGGTAATCGCCTTGCCGTCATCGATTTTGCTGTCAATGGCGAATCCCTCGGCAGGTGTGTAGGCCGTTGGCGACGAGTTCAGGATAGTCGGCCCCCCGGAGGTGATTCCCAGATAATAATAATGGCCTCCGATGGTATAGCATGCCGCGCCGACGCTATTGCACTTGGCCTGGATCATGAATTTGAACGAAGGTGTTGACTTCAACGCAGGGAGCACCGAAGCGTTGGCGCCTGTTGTACTGAAGGGTAACGCCGGGCTCAGACCCGCACGGGCCATCTGGTCCATGGCAAATGACGTCTCGTTGTTGCTAAACGAGCCATTCCTGAAAACGGTTCCGGGCGTGCCTGTATTGAAACCGATGACCCCATCGCCATTGCCTTCCTCGTTCCAGGCAAGGCCTGTAAAGAAGCGTTCGGGTTGCACGCAATCGCCCGGCAGACATCCGTATTTCGTTTTGAACGTCTGGACATTCTGGTCAAACTGCTGGATCAGGCTGATGTCCGCACGTAGCTTGGAAACGGTGATCAGTTCCCTCCCCACCACGATTCCACCGATGATGAGCGCGACGATCACCAGCACAATCGACAGCTCGACGAGTGTGAAGGCGGCGTGACGGTGGTGATCAGGGTGAGCCATTCGCCGACAATAGTCGGAACAGCTTAAAGACTCGTTAACCATAGCCCGGTTACACGAAGCCGCAGCGGAAACGGAACTCCCTCGCCTTCTTCAGACGCTGACGGTCCTGCCATTGCTCGAACGCAATCGTCGCCCCTTCGATCGCGATGCGCTCGATCAGTTCGTCTTCGGGCAGTTGGGAATCGGTGAAGTCCAGCATGGGACCATTGTCCCTACCAGAGACCGGCATGACCGGCAATCAATTACCGCGCAAGCTCCCGTTCGGCGGAGCGAGATCTAGGGCGTGATCGAGTCAATCACGACTAGCCGGTCATCATCTGAGAACTGATCCAGCTGCGGTGATTCCTGGATGAAGGTCACCTTGTGCCGGCACAGGCCTTCAAAGAGTTTCACGCCCGGCTTCACCTCTGCGTTCAGGTTCCGTCCCTCGATCTTGAACCGGTCGCCGGCAAAGGTGAGGAAGAGCCCCTGGGAAGGGTTGAACTCGATTTTCTGGAGGTAGGCATAAGGCAGTGCGGTGATGTTGCCGTTTCTGCGGCGAAGCTCCAGCGCAATGGCACGGTCACGGAGGCCCCGCAGCCAGCCGAAGGCGACATGATCGTCGATCGCCCCCTCGGGATCGGACGGGGCTGTGCCCACGTCGCCCTTCGGCCTGAACCTGGCAAGGATGTCGGCCTCAGCCATGGCTCAGCTCCAGCTCACGTTCCCTTGGTCGCTGCGGCTCGCGGATGGCGTCCGGCGAGAAACCGCGACCGCCGCTCACCAGCTCGATGGCACTCATCCGCTCGTCTGACTTCCGGACGGCCGCCAGGAACTCTTGGCGATTGTCCACGTAGAAGACCGCCGACCGCTTTCCGCGGCTGGCCGAGACGTAGAACTGCCGCTGGTTGCTGGCTGCCTGCGAATCCCACGACTGGGCGACGAAGACGCGATCGGCATCCGCTCCCTGAGAGGCGACGGAGGTATGTACATAGCCCAGCGCGAGATGCGAATACTCCCGGGAGATGGTCCCCTTGTCCGTGACCAGATCCCCCTGCCCGTTGAACGCACGGACGCGGACCAGGTCGCCGTTATTGATCGCCCGGCCTTCGACCGTCCTGCCGTTCTTCGTGACGCGGAGCAGCTCGCCTTCGGCAATGCGGAGCGTCCGCTGCCGGTACACCTGAAACCGTGCGGCCTGATCCGCCGGCAGATGCTCCCGGTCAACCCGCACCTGCTGTCCTTTCCGGACGCCCTTCGCGTTCTGGTGATACACCAGCACGTCGGAGGGCTGGTAGTTGCTCGCGTCGCGGCGCTCGGCCTCGGTGAGGTTGGCATTCACGAGCACGGAAATCGTCTGCTCGTCCCGGCCGAGGAGTCCGGCCTCCTTCAGCCCGTCGCGGATCTCGCTCGTGACCCTGGCCCCTTCGACATGGGTCGGGGCGATGACAAGCGCCGTCTCGCCGAGCTTGACCGTGGCGAGATAATCCGCCGCCAGCTGCCGGTAGCGGTCCTGTGTGGGAATTTCACGGATCCAGTCCAGCGCATCGAGCTTCCGGAACCCCGCCACGCTGTTGCCCTCGCTCAGATCCCGGATCGCCTGCTTGTAGTCTGTCCGCTCCTGCCGCTGGATCTCGGTGATGCTGGCAGGCTTCAGTCCCGCCTCGTCCTCCAGCAGGCGGAGCGCGTCACCGCGTTCAACACTGCCATGCTGCCGCCGGTCGCCGGACAGGATGAGCCGGGCGTCGAGCCTGTCGGCAAGCTGGAAGATCCGGTTCATGGTCCGGGTGCCGATGAGGCCGGCCTCATCAACCCAGATGACCTGTCCTTTCAGCTGCTGCTGCAGCTTCTCGTTGCCAAGCAGCATGGCCACCGTATCCGCCTCGGCGAATCCCTTCTCTCGCAGCACGCCTCGGCTGGCCTTCGCGGGCGGTGCGAACGCAAACACCCGGTGGCCGTTCGACTCCAGCGCCTCTTTCGCTTCCTCCATCATCGTGGTTTTGCCGACACCGGCCGCCCCGCGGATCAGGACGACGCGGTCGCGTGACTTCAGCACATGCTCGACGGCGTTCTTCTGCCCCTCATTGAGCCAGCTGCGCCGGAACTCGTACCGGCCGCTTCCGAGCGGCCGGTACATCCCTCGCCCGCTTCTCGCGAATCCGAGCATGGCCTGCTCTTCGGCGAGGATCTCGCGGGTGCTCACCAGCGTCCGTCCATCGCGGGCCGCAAACAGGAATCCCTGCCGGCGGTACTGGTCCTCGACCGCCTCGATCGAGGCCTTCCCGCCGGCCCGTTTGAACGCCTCAGCCAGAAGCCGGCGCTCATCGACCGTCGAGCTTCGCTCGAACAGATGATCGGCCGCGTTGATGACCGCTTCACGGGCGAGCTCGCGCTCCTCACGGACCCGTTCGCCGCCAAGCGAGATGGAAACGCGGGAAATGGCGTCCTGCTCCTCCGGCGAGAGTCTTGACGTCCACTCTTCGCGGAGCTGGTCCAGCGTCATATTCTTCGCCTTCCGGTTTCGCGTCTTGGCGCCAAGCTCGGCCTTGGCCTTGGGATCGGTAATGCCCTTGTCCCTGGCCTTCTGCTCGATCTCCGCCGTGCGGCGTGAGAACTTCCGGATGGTCTCGCCCGTGATGCCTTCAATCTCCCAGCCATCCTTCGTCCGCTCCGTGGCGAGGCCCAGCTCGCGGAGCTTCGATCCCATCCGGGCCTGGAACCGCGCCTCGAAATACGGTGCGTCGGCCTTGAGGTCTCCGACCTGGATCGCCTTCCAGCGCTTCTCTTCCGCGTCGAAGGTCGCGTTCATGACGAAGCAGTGGGCATGCAGCTGGGGATCGGGGACACCGTCCACCGGTCGTGAGGTCAGATGCACGTACTCGCCCCAGACGGCGTTGCCGGTGGTCCGGTCCTCGTCCCGGCCGCCTTTGCGGACCCGCGCCGCCACTTCCGATTCGATTTCGTCCATCGTCTCGCGAACGGAATCGCGGAAGGCATCGAGCAGCCGCTCGTCGCCGGTAAGGCCGTAGACCAGGCTCACGCTCTTGGGCACGCTGAAGGTGAAGTCATAGCCGACCCGGCGTTCTTTCTTCTGCCGCGCGGTGAGCGTCTTTCCGGTCTCCGGGTTGATGTTGTCGCAGAGCGCATGCCAGTCCTTCTCATCGACCGTGCCGGACAGGCCAAGCAGCTGCGCTCCCTTCCCCCGCCATTTTCCGGCCAGCTCCTGCTCCTGGCCGTCGATGTAATAATCGGCCGACTTCGCCGTGAAGTAGGACTTGGCCTGGCTGGAATGGCTGGCTTCGGTGATGCGCAACATGCTGGCACTCTATGCAGCATGAAACGCGAGAAACGTCAATCATTTATCGCCTGTCACGACTTGTCCCGAATTGGCACAGTCTGTCACAGTCAAAGGAGTTTCAATTGGTTAACACCGGACGGTGCGGTGATAGGGCCCCGGCCCTATCAATTCCGCCAATGGCCTGCGAATGAACCTCCAGGCCTTTGACCTCAGCCCTGGCACGTCCCACAATCCCCGGCTTCGCATGCAAGACCGGAGCCGTTGCGGCCATCCGGTCCTATCCCCGTTCACTGCAAGGAACCCTCATGGCCAAGAAAGCCGCCGCCGGTAACAAGAGCCAGGCGATCCGCGACGCCCTCGCCGCCCATCCCGACAAGTCGCCGAAGGACATCGCCGACCTTCTGACCGAACAGGGCTTCAAGCTGAACGCCCAGTATGTTTCGACCATCAAGAGCAACATGAACCGCAAGGCCGGCGGCGGAGCCGTCCGCGTGATGCGGAAGAAGCCCGGCCGTCCCGGCCGCGGCGGTGCAGGCCTATCTACCTCGGGCGGCACGCTGGACGCGGCGCTTGCCCTGATCAAATCGGCCGGCGGGATCGAGGAGGCAAGGAACGTGCTCGCCACGATCGAGCAGATCCGCTTGGCGTTCTGATTCCCTCCATTCGCGAGCGGCGCCCTCGGGCCCGGCGCCGCGGCCGGGAAGACCGGGCTTCGAACAAACGGGCCGCCCGCCAGTTCGTCAACGCGATGAACGAACTCCACGCCCGCTCCGCCTATATCTATGACGGCTGGGGAGTTGTCGGCACGCTCATCGACGGCAGCAAGGGCCGGATCACGTCCATGGCGGATGCCGTGATCCGGAGCCGTTCCCGCCTCCACTCCGCACCGGCGAAGAAGCTTCCCGCGGATCCCGAAAGAATGAATGGCAAACGTGCTGCCTGGGCCGACCTCGCCGTCACCGCCTTTCAAGCAGCGACCGGCACGGACGAGGAAGACGCGCTGGGCGACCTACTTGCCGACCTCATGCATTGGGCCGACCGCGCCAACTACGACTTCGAGCTCGCCTTTAACCGGGCCCAGGATCACTATGCCGCGGAGACCGGCGAAGGAGACGGCCAATGACCCGGTTCGTCGAGCTTTCCGAAGAGGAGTTCGAGCGGCAGTTCAGCCTCGTTCCCAATCACCTGAATCCCAATGCCAGCTGGAGCTTCGACGATGCCCGCGGCTGCCTGTTCGAGACTTTCGGCGACGAGCTGGATTTCATCCGCAGCCAGCCGGCCGAGAATGTCTGGACGCTGGTCGACGGTGACGATGGCGACCTGTACCTGGTAAGCGGTGTCCACGTCGTGAACCGGATCGGCTACCTCGTGACGACCGAGTCGGTGGCTCTCGACATCCATGTCGAGGTCCGGTTTTCGATGGAACGCGAGGAGTGACGCCCCGCAACTCCGACCGCGCACAGGCCCGCCCCCTTCCGTCCGATAACGGCGGACGGGTGCCGGGCAGCGACGGCTCCGCTACGAGCTATTTGGGGCTCTTCGCTCCGCCAGAGGCGTTCCGGCCGACTGCACGGCGTCCTCACGGAGACCTCCTCAGGTCCCTAAAGGCATGCCCGATTCCGCGTCTGTTGACGAATGGAATAGAGCTTCGTCGCGGCCCTAAAGCCGCTTACTCAGCGAACTGACTGAAAATGAACCAGCAAAATGACTTTCAAGCAGACGTCTCCCCTAAGCGTGCTTAGGACGCCTTTCACCGTGAAAGAAGGAAGGAAAGCCTTCATGAAAGGTGGAAAGACTGCCGGAAAGAAAGCATGTCAGACTGACAGAAAGAAAGACGGAAAGAACGACAGATTGACGGACGTCTGTCATGACAGATTGCCAGCATGATGGAATGACGGAAAGCCTGAAAGCTGTCTTGCTTGCCAGCGGTCTTGCTGTCCAGATTGCATGATTTCTTTCACGACATATTGCCACGTTGCCAGCGTGCTGGCTTGCCAGAACTCTGGCCCTCCGGATTGCCAGACTGATGGCCGTCTGGCTCTCCAGCATGCAGGAAATAATGCTTGCCAGATTGCCAGAACCGCGCTAGGTTCGGCCCATGATTATCGTCGTCGCGAACTCAAAAGGTGGTGTGGGCAAGTCAACGCTGGCTGTCCATCTGGCTGCCTGGCTGCATTCCCAGGGTCACCGTGTAACTCTCGCGGATTGCGACACACAGCACTCTTCATCTGAATGGATCAAAGAGGCCGCTCCCGAGGTTCAGGTCGTGCGGCTGGATGACGCCAAAGAGATACTCGACCAGCTGCCGCTACTCGACCAGGAAACGGACTTCGTCATTGCCGACGGTCCGGGCAGCCAAACGGAGACCAGCCTGGCACTTCTTCTGCGGGCTGAACTGGCAATCGTGCCGTGCAAAGCCTCCATGCTGGAGGTGAGGGCGCTCGCAAAAGCCACCGACGTTCTTCGTCAGGCCCAGGACATCCGAAAGGGGCTTCCTTCGGCCGTGATCGTGCTCAGCATGATCGGGAAGAACTACCGCCTCACGCAGGACATGAAGGACGCCGCGGCGGCACTGAAGCTTCCGCTCGCCAAATCCGCAATGACGCTCCGGCAGATCTACGCCGACGCGCCGGGTCAGGCAAAAGTTGTCTGGCAGATGGGTTCGCGCGCCAAGGAGGCGGCCGACGAGGTGCAGCAGATTTTCCATGAGATCCTGCCGAAGGCTGCGATCCGCAAACCGGCGAAAAGGCCGGGGACCAACGCAGCGTAGGAGGGACCATGGCCGACCGCAGATCACTCGTTGAGGGACTGAAGCAGACACCGGCAGTCGACCCGGAAATCGAGCGCCAGTTTGTCTTCCGGAACAAGACGCAGAAGCCGGCAGAACCGAAAGAACAAGCGCCCGCCAAGCCTGCTCGTGCTTTAGCTCGTACGCCGCTCAGTACCAGGATTCGGGCCGATCTGTCAGCAGCGTTGAAACGAGCCTCACTGGAGCGGGAGCTCAACGGCATTGAGCCTTACTTCATCGGAGACATCCTCGATGAAGTGCTGGAGCCTTGGCTTAGGAACAACGGCTACATCACCTGATCACCGTTACGGGTGAGGACTTCGCTCAGCCCGCTTCTTGCAGAATCCAATGAACGCCGCTTCGGGATCCCGCGGCGGTTCCGTGAGCCATTCCCTCCATTCCCGTTCCAGGAAGTAAACATCCCAGCCAGGGGCGACGCTCCGGGCATGGTTGTAGACCTCCGGATCGAGGCCGCGAAGCGGAATCTGCTCGAATGGCAGCTCGGGCGAGGGGACGCTGCCGCGGCTCCGGAACGTGACGATGTCGCTGTCGTCGAGCATCACGGAATAGTCAGGCATGTGCCCGAACTTCTGGTCCTCTTCCACGATATTTGAGACCAGCCGGCGGAACTCCTTTTCTGTCGAGCAGGAACCGCATTTGTGCTGGAGACGCTGCAGAGAGATCTTCCACTCCTGCTGCTTGCCGCAATGCTTGCGGGCGAGCTCGTACATGCGGCGTTCCAGCGGCTTCCGCAACCGAAAATAGTCCCGGTGCAGCGTCAGCACCTCCTGGGACTGGATTGCGTTGAACACCCAATCCGAGAGCTTGATCTCGACTTCCTGCATCCGGCCTTCGCGGGTTTCCCGGACGACTTTCGCCCGCTCGATCAGGCCAAACACTTCGAATGTCTCCGTGCCGCCGGTCACGATGTTCGTGCTGATCTGCGTACCGCGAAGCCGCTCCAGGGCCGCTTTCAGCGCCGTGTAGCCTTCGCCGCTGGTTACGCGATTTGTCGCGCGCAGGAGATCGTGTGCCTTGAACCGGACGACGGAGGAAAGGGGCTTTCCGTCGTTCAGGGACGCCATGAGCTGTGAAATGCAGTAGATCAGGATGTCGCGGTCGTGGACGGTCGCCAGGCCTTGCGCCGAAGGCGCAATCTCGATGAACACCGATCCGTGCTCGTAGCGTCTCGTGCGGTGGTCCGGCTTCGTCGAAAGTGAGAAGATGGGGTGCTCCATCGACGCCATGTCGCCCTTGGGAGCAGCATCCAGAATGTCGCAGGAGAAGAAGTCCGGCGCCGCACGACGGTCGGGGAGAAGAGGGGAGCGACTGCGAACTTCCTGGGTCATGTGACGACATTCGTCATTTCACCCACCAAGTCAAGAAGATTCGTCAGATCACCCACCGGCCCTCGTCATTTCACCCACCGGTGTGGCGCTTTCGTCAGATCACACACCGTTTCGTCATTTCACCCACTGGAAAGCGCGCTTCGACAGATCACCCACCGCCCCTGAGCTTCGACAGTTTACACACCGTTTTTCGTCATTTCACCCACCGAGTTTCGACAGTTTACCCACCGGGCGTTCCTGAAAAGAACGGCGGTTCAATCGCTTGCGCGTCGTTATCCACAGCGTAACTCTATTCTAACACTAGTATTTAACACTCAGGACCGATCGCAGAAGCCTGTGGAAAACTTCGGGACCGCCGTCGGGAGGCACGTCTTCCCAAAAAACATCCTCTCCGGAGCGCGGGGAATGTCTGCAGGATGGCATTCAGGGGGAGATCGACGGTCGATCCCGGGCGTAATCGAACGGCTTCTCTTGCCGATCGTTCTGGCTTCAAAGCACTTGACCGTAGCCCGTTGATGTGGCTCTCCTGAACCTGAGCAGTAAGCAATCTCGCTTCGCTGTTTCTCGGTCAATGGGTATCTTTCTTGGACCGAAGAGGGCGAATTCCCGCCACCGAAGGAGTCGAAGGCGACGACACGTGAAAGTCCGGCCATCCGCACAGCTGCTGATCTTTAGCGGCAACGACGAGGAAGAAGCGAGCCCGCACGCGAAGGCTCTCGGTGCGTACTACACGGACGTCCAAATCGCCGATTTCTTGACCTGGTGGGCGATACGATCGCCAGAAGATCACGTCATGGACCCGTCATTCGGCGGTGGCGTGTTCTTGCGGGCGGCGTGCCGGCAGATCCGGAAACTCGGGGGCGAGCCGAAGACCCAAGTTTTTGGCGTGGAGATTGATGAGGAGGTCTTCTACCGCATCAGTGGAAAGCTTGCCGAAGAGTACGGCCTACAACCAACCCAGCTGCAGAACGAAGATTTCTTCCGGGTCGAGCCTCAATCACCTTGGCGAATGTCGGTGATCATCGGAAACCCGCCGTTCATTCGTTACCAGCGATTCACCGGACGGAGCAGGGAGCGAGCGTTGGCACGGGCGTTCGCCGAAGGCATCACCCTTCCGAAACTCGCAAGCTCCTGGGCGCCTTTTCTTTTGCATTCGGCAGCGATGCTCACCGAGGGCGGCCGACTCGCCATGGTGCTACCCGTTGAAATCACCCACGCCAAATACGCGCAGCCGATCCTGCGTCACCTGCAGCGATCGTTTCGAGCGACGACGTTCATCACCTTCAAATCAAAACTCTTCCCCGACCTCAGCGAAGACACGTTGTTACTTCTCGCTGAAGGAAAGGGGCACGGTCCTGGGGAGTTCCGTCACCGTGACTTGCAGCACGCTGGAGCCCTCGCCGAGATTGCCAAAGGTCGATCCGCAAAGCAGGTTCAGTCGGAGACGATCAAAGAAGCAGACGAGATCGTTGCCGGCCGTCAGCGATTGATTGAGCAGCTGCTACCCAGCGACATGCGGCGGCTTTACCGACAGCTAGCCGCTGGAAACGACAGCAGTCGATTAGGCGAGATCGCGAATGTTGGCATTGGTTACGTGACCGGAGCTAATGATTTCTTCCACCTAAGTCCAGACGAAGCAAAACGTTTGGGGATTCCTGCACGCTTCCTGAAGCGCGTTGTGCGTCGTGGTAGGTCGATTTCCGGCCTCAAATTCACCGAGCAAGACTGGAAAACCGCGTCCGCCAACGGAGAAGCCGCGTACTTGCTCTACCTGCGGCAAGGTGACCCACTTCCCGACAACGTCCAGAAATATCTGGAAGCAGGGAAGCGGGCAGGCGTCGCCGAAGCGTACAAGTGTCGGTCACGTTCGCCATGGTACGCCGTCCCGCACGTCCACCGTCCCGACGGATTCCTGAGTTACATGAGCGGTGAGACGCCGCACCTCGTTTCCAACGAGGCGAAGGCGTTCGCGCCGAACAGCTTGCACATCGTGCGGATGCGAAGCGGACAACCACATTCCGCAGCAGGGCTCGCGGCGCTTTGGCAGACCTCGATGACGCGACTCAGCGTCGAAATCGAAGGACATGCGCTTGGCGGCGGAATGCTGAAACTTGAACCCGGTGAAGCGGCGAAGGTCCTACTGGCGAAGCCGGAAACGGCCGCCGATGAACTCGAAGAACTCGCCGCGGAACTGGATCTGGTGAGTCGGAAGTCGGGTACAGATGCGGCCAGGAAGAGGGCGGACGAGCTGATACTCTGCCGGTCTCTTGGGCTCAGCCGATCGGATTGTCGGTTGTTGAATTCGGCCGCTGAACTGTTGCGCGATCGCAGGATGCGTCGGAGCAAAAGTCATGAGCTTGCTTGATGCCGTAAAGGATGCAGGTGTCCTTCCGATCGAAGCCCTGCAGTCCGAGAAAAAGCGATACTCTGAGCGACTCTCCGCGGAGCTTGCCCGGCAGATGGCCGCTGGATTGCGGCAGATTGGTTTTGACGGGACTAAGCCACTTCCTGGCGGTCCTGGAGAACGGGCATTCCAAGGCGGCCTGGGGCCGAAAAAAGTCGACGTGAGCTACGCCGACGAGCAGCATGGGCTGAAGCTCGCCGTCTCAATCAAGACGATTACATCGCCGCCCTACGGCAAGAATCTGAAGAATCGTTTTTACGATCTCTGCCCCGAAGGCATCACACTTCACCTGCGATTTCCGTATTCGGTCATTTGCGCACTGTTTTGTTTGCCGGTCGCGGCCAACCAGGACACCAGCGCTGGCCGGAAAGTGTCGACGTTCGAGCGTGCAAGAAAGCTGCTCTCAACGATCAGCGGACGACGGGAATATACGGATCCAGGGGAGAAGTTCGAGGACATCGCCATGCTTCTCTTCCAGCCACTCACAGACGATCCGGCCACCCAACCTTGGGTCAAAGTGGTTGACGCACTGACTAATCGCGAGATGACGGAGGCGGAATACTTTGAGAGCATCCGGCAAATTTACAACCGCCGGAATCCGCATGCCGCCATCGGTGAGGACATGCTCGATTTAGACTCAGGCGAAACCATGGGGGAGTGAAACGGCAATAGCGGCTTCACCAGTCATTTGACATTCTGCTGAAACCAGGGTTAGATCAACTTGTAAATCGCATTCAACCGTTTGCGGGCTAGTTTCAATGGCGCAGCCGTCTATCCTTCCTCTCGGTGACGAATCGCAAACCATCGTCGCTGCAACGGCTGGTCAGCCTGAATGTATTCAGTCAGAACTCTCTCTGATCCCGCCAGACATGTCGGCGTTTCGAGAGCCGGCCATTGGCATCTACCTTCAGGAACTCGAAGGACTGTTGACCCAATGTCGAGTTGCTCTGTTGATGGGCGCTGGCTGCAGCAAGTGCGCGGGCGTGCCATTGATGGACGAGTTGACATCGATCGTGAGCCGACGTCTAAACGGCACTTCACTGGAAGTTCTCACTGGTGTCCTCGAAGGCTTCGAAGGAGCTCCTCGTTGCACAATCGAGGACGTCATGAGCGAGATTGTGGACTTAGTAGCGATCGCAGAGAGGCGCGCCCTTCGCGGGGCAGCAGCCCCGACTGTATCAGTCAACGGGACGTCGTTCTCAAGCGATTTGCTTGGCACTGCACTGGACGACGTGAAGCGGGAAATCGCGAAGGCCATCATCGATCCCTCGAAAAACAAGCACATTGAGACACACCGGGCACTTATTCGGACAATACACGGCACACTCCGGGCCGGGCGAGCTTCGACATTTCCACACGCAGTAGACTATTTCACACTCAACTATGACACGCTGATCGAAGATGCGCTGTCCCTCGAGCGAATCACCACCGTAGACGGGTTTCAAGGCGGCGCAACCGGGTGGTGGGACGTCAGTCTTTACCAGCAGCAAGTTGCGTCGGCCCGCGTTTACAAACTGCATGGATCAATCGATTGGTGCCTCTGCGATGACGACATTCTTCCGCGTCGCATTCGAGACGGAGTGGCAGTCGCGTCACGCAAAGACCACTTAATGATCTGGCCGGCCGCGACTAAGTATAGGGAGACGCAGCGAGACCCCTACGCTCAGCTGGTATCGCTCATGCGACGGAGCCTTCGTCCTGATGCCAGCGAAATCGTGTTGTGCATTTGTGGTTACGCCTTCGCTGACGAGCACATCAATTTTGAATTGGATCGAGCTCTCCGCGAGTCTAACGGCAGGCTGACATTCGTCGTATTCACTAGCGACGACGCTCCTGCCGGACAGTTGAAGCTCTGGAATGACGACCCACTTCTCAGTGAACGAGTCCGTATTCACGCAAATCGTGGCTTCTTTCATGCAAGCACTGCCTACAGCACCGAACACGATCTTCCGTGGTGGAGATTCGAAGTGCTAACACATTTGTTATCGGGCCATCGATGACTGCAACCCCGCGTACGCCGAGCGACCCCATCGAGAATCTAGCGATTGGCAGGATCATCGAGGTTGATGGTCCGCACGTTGTTGCGGAGCTCGATGCTAAAATCTCGGAGCTCACTCGCGTCTTTAATGGAGTGCTGTATCCCATCGGTCAATTTGGATCGATTGTGAAGATTCATTTCGGGCGACGAATGATCTACGGATATGTTTCACGACTGCGCATGAAGGCCGACTTCAATCGAGAAAGAGGCATCGCTGCTGACGGAACTTCTTCTGCACGAATCATAGAGGCCGATCTCTTTGGCGAGGGTGAGTGGACAAACAATGGGGGGGGCTGGAAACTCGAATTCGAGCGAGGAGTTTCGACATTCCCATTGCCGCAGCAGGGAATGTACCTGACCCCGCGTAATGAGCTGGCAGACGTGTTTGGCCGGGGCAGCGAGCAGAGCTTTGAGATTGGCGAGCACGTGGGAAGTGGCGGAACACCGTGCTTTCTTGACTTGGACGAACTGCTAGGCAAACACACGACTGTCTTAGGCTCCACCGGCTCAGGCAAATCAAGCGCGGTCGCCGGGATTGTTCATTCGATTCTTCGACATGGACAAGCGTTGACCTTTCCGGTTTGGATGCCGAGGATAATCATCCTCGACCCGCACAACGAATACGGCGGCGCGTTCCACGGGCACACTCGGCTGTCGACTGACGAGGGAAGTCTGTCACTGCCGTATTGGATGCTCGACCTAGAAGAGACAATCGCTCTGTACGTCGGGAAAACAGAGTTCGCTGCGACATCCCAAACAAACATCGTCAAAAATGCGTTGCTGTCGGCGCGGCGGGCCGGTGCCGCGATTGTCGGTGTCAACCCCGATGACATTACTGTCGATTCTCCGATTCCCTATGTGTTGGGTAACCCTGTCGGATTAGACAATTTTGGATCACGGAATGGTGCGTTGGACAAAGTCGGATTCGTTGGGCAAATAAACGAGCAGCGGCCAAAGGACAGTAAGGACAAATCGAAGCACGACGATTTTAACAAGGTGGTCCGCAAGCTAGAGAGCTTATTACGCGACTCTCGTCTCAAGTTTATGATGCGGCCGTGGAACGGGGAGAAGTCAACCGGCGATCTATCGAATGTGCTGCAGCAGTTTCTCGGCAAAGGTCACCCGGTGTGTGTATTTGACCTATCGGGCGTTCCTAACGAAGTAGCGGGCGCGGCAAGTTCGGCAGTTGCGCGAACATTGTTTGCGGCAAAGCTGTGGCAGACTGTGGAAGAAAGAGCGCGAAACCCAGTCCTACTCATCTGCGAGGAGGCTCACAGGTACGTTCCAGACAAAGGGGACGCGCAATACGCCGCTGCACGGCACGCCATCCAGCGGCTCGCAAAAGAAGGTCGAAAGTATGGAATCGCTTTGATGCTGGTGTCTCAGCGACCCAGTGAAGTCGATGCAACAGTCCTATCGCAGTGCAATTCATGGATTGTTTTGCGGATTACCAACGATTCCGATCGCGAGCACGTGAGGGCGATTTTGCCTGATTCACTCGTGGGGCTTACAAAAGTGCTATCAGGTCTCAGGCAACGGGAAGCAGTAGTTGTTGGTCAGGCAACAGCTCTGCCCTCGCGAATCCTCATCCGAAAGCTAGAGGAACATCAGTTGCCGCGTTCCAACGACATTAGCTTCTCGACCGGGTGGCAGTCGCCTCATCTGGACTCGGCGTCTCTCTCGATCGTGGCTCGACGTTGGCAAACTCAGGAACGGCTGGCCGCTGAGTTGTCATCAATGGCTGATGGCCCACCATCAGAGGATGCACCGCCGTTCTAAGGCGAACGATCAGAACAATGATGACTCAGCGACAACTGGATGCTGTCATCGTTAGGCACTCGGGAGATTGTCTGGCGCTCCACGTCATTTCGCTTCAACGCAATGCCTGAAAATCTGCGATCACGATTGGAAACAGCCGCTCAGCTTGGAACTGTCCTTGGTGGGATCGCCTCGGTTGCCGGAGCTTTTGTCGCGTGGTGGATCGGTGTGCCGACCGTTGAACTCGCTAGGAGATCGCTGCAAGTCAGCCAAGAGCTTGAAGCCGCGCGCCAGCGGCGGGAAAGCTTGCCCTTCGTGATGATTACTCTGCTTACCCAGGAAGTCCCGATCAAACGTGAGCCTGGCACGGACCGACCCATCATCGGTCTCGAGCAAGGATCACTGACAGGGATCCGAAATGTCGGCAAGGGTACGGCATTCAATTGCCGCGCCCTCTGGGAGATTTCGTCGGTGTCTCGAAAGGACGGGCCTTCCGAGAACGTAGTTGTGTCAGAAAAGGAATGGTCTACCAGGCCCTTCGTGATCCAAGCAGGTGAATCCGCTTCCTTGTACGCATTGCCGACAGTTATTGAAGACGTCAACGACGTCCGATCAGTCCAAGGGCAGATCATCTTGAAGTGCGACGATGAACATGGCGACACTCACGAGAGTCGACAATCGTTTCAGCTCTTTTTCGCGGATCCTGATGCTCGGTCGAAAGCGCTTATCGTCTTTGAGACGCTCAATCTCCGACCGTAGACTCAGGGCGAGACCCGCAAATAGGCTACCGTTGGTACAGATTTGGTACAGACGTTGGCCGTGCGAGAGCTCAGCGAGTAAAATGCGACCGCAATACGGCAAGCAGTGGACTTCGCCGTAACCCTTTGTCCCGCAACGTCACAGCCGCGTCACTGAACGCTGTCACCAACCAAGCCCGACGATTGAGCGACCGGATTCAAAATCCGGTGCCGTCGCCCCCCCCCACAAGCGATCCTGGCCGCGTCGTGGCACTCAGCGATGGCTTTTCATCGCGACAATACGCCTGTCCGCCAAGATGCGACTCTGGAAGGCGATTTTGAGATCAACGGCCTCGCCCAAGGTCATCGTCATCCCACGAGTCGCGAACTCCGTGGCATAGCGTCGTTCATTAACGCGGAAAATGCCTCGGGTGCCAGTCCGAAATGTCGCCTTGATCGGGAAAACTGGTGACTTGCGAATCCGATGTTCTAACCGTCCGAGGTCGCACCGGAATTCGATGGACTCATCTCCGATTCCGGCGAGTATCTCGTCAGCTGCTAATAGCACGCTTTTCATCGCAGCGGAGAATGCGTGCTTAGCAACGTCTTCTGACTTTGCCATTTGAGAAACCTCACAAAGACGATTCGAAGGATTATCGAATCGATCGGCAGACATTCGTCGTGCCCGGTGATTAGGCTGCCTTCCGCTCGAACGACTTGACCAGCCCCCCGACGTAGGAATTTATCTCGATCCGGTTCCTAATCGGCTTCTCCACCTCCTCTGGAATTTCGCCCAGCGGCGGCAAGTTCGCTCGCTCCATGTGGGCTCTCTGACCGTTGTAGTACGCGAGAAACTGCTGGACCAGATAATCGAGATGCCGGTTGCCGAAAAGTATGAACTTGAAGAGAAGCTCATGCTTGATCGTCTGGATAAATCTCTCGCAGCGTCCATTCAGATTTGGTGACGCGATGGGGAGCGGATTCGTTCGCAAGCCGCCTTGCTGACATGCAGCGGTGAACGCACGCGAGAACTTGCTGTCCCGATCGTGCATCAGGATGTCCGGCTTCTTCTCACGATCCTTGGTCTTCGCCAGGAACTCCTTCGTCTGGCGGACGACCCAGGCCGAGTTCGGATGCTGTGTCGATTTCGAGACGATCGCCTCCCGTGTTTCCAGACACAGAAAAGCCATCAGATAGGTCGTCCGCAGGCCCCGTGTCGTGAGCGTCTTCACCGAGAAGAAATCGACGGCCCACAGAGTCTCGGCATGGCGCTTCAGGAAGTTGTCCCAAGAGTCAGACGTGCGGTTGGGCCGTGGCTCAATCCCGGCCTCCTTCAGGATGTTCCGGACTGTCTGCCGGCTGATCTTTCGGACGCCCAATTTCCGAAGTTCTCCAAGAATCCGGGTGTACCCAAAGGAAGTGGTTGCTGCTATTTCCAGAACTAACTCGCGAATCTCTCGAGGCTTCCGGGAACCACCCTTCGGGCGCTTCATCTCCGGCTCATTCTCGTCACGAATCCAACGGTAGAACGTCGCGGGCGTGACGAGTGTGATGATCTCCTCGATGCCCTGGCCCAGCGTTTTCCCAAGCTGGAGCAGCCGGCGTCGCTCATCAGGCCTGGTGTGCACCTGGCCCTTGATCCGTGTGCGGAGGATCTTGTTCTCTTCCTTGAGGAACTCGACATACCGGGCCAGATGGCGGTCGGTGACAGAGGCGATCAGGGCCAGCAGTGGGTGGTAAATCGCCGCCATCCGAGTATCGTCGCAGTCTGTACTGTGGAACGTGGTTACACATTCCTTGTACAGCGCTGTGACCCCGTCCAACGCCTGCTCGCAGGGTGTTTGGAATGGCTCTTTTCAGTCCAATGGTTGAGCAGCGTTAAAGTCGTTGCGACTGGCGAAGTTGACCGGCCAGACCTAGTCCGAGAATGGAGCTTCGGACCGCGATGTCGAAGCTTGAGCCGCTTGTCCGAGTTTCGTCCGAGAATGGGCTGTAAACGCTTCGAAAAGCTTATAACATCTGGAAAGTGAGGCGGCTGAAGGCTCGCCCACACACTCTTCGCAACTTCAATTCAGAAGGCGACTTCAGAGGACAACGGTCACGAAGCGGTCGAAAAACTCGTTCGGCCTACGGAACCGAAGGCCGCGATGTGCTGGGAATCGTCGCGGATGTCCGACTCGTGCGGGAAGACGCCCAAGACCTGGTGGAAATCCGCGTCGAACCCTACCCGAACCCGATTAGCTACAAAGGCGAGTATCACGTCCGCAGCGGCAGCACGAAGCAGGAACTCAAAGGGGCCGCTCTCGACCGCTTCCTGATGCGGAGATACGGCCGGACCTGGGACAGCGTCCCGGCGCCGGGCGTCACGATCCGGCAACTTTCGGCGACGGCGTTTGGCACGTTCCGCAAACTGGCCAAGCAGAGCGGGCGGATGACGGCGGCGGACCTCAAGGGCTCACGCGAGAGTCTGCTGGAGAAACTGCGGCTCGTGGAAGGGAAGTATCTCACTCATGCCGCCGTGCTGTTGTTTCATCCTGAGCCACAACGCATTTTTACCGGGGCGTATGTGAAGATCGGTTTCTTCCGCAACGGGAGCGACGTCGTCTATCACGATCTGATCGAAGGCGATCTCTTCAGCCAAGCCGCGAAGACGGTGGAGTTGATCCGCGCCAAGTACATGAAGGCGGCCATCACCTATGAGGGCATTCACCGGATCGAGACGTATCCCGTTCCCTATGAGGCGCTCCGCGAGGCCGTGTTGAACGCCATCATCCACAAGGATTACGCCGCACACGCTCCGATCCAGATCAAGGTGTACGAAGACAGGATGTCGATCTGGAATCCCGGCCATCTTCCCGAGAACTGGACGCCGGAAAAGGTGATGCAACAGCATTCCTCCAAGCCGTTCAATCCCGAAATCGCCAACACGTTTTTTCGCTCTGGCGAGATTGAGATGTGGGGGCGTGGAATCGAGCGGATGATCGAGGAGTGCCGCGCCGCAGGTTTTCCTGCTCCCGTCATCAAATACGACGCAGGCGATTGGCGGACGGAGTTTTCGTACCCGAAATCGGTTCTGGAGCGGCTGGACGGGGACCGGGCAGGAAGCGGAGAGCAAAAAACGCGGGTGGAAACGCCGGGGAAAACGCCGGTCAAAATTCTCGCAGTTTTGAAGGACCACCCCGAGTACAGCCTGGCGGAGGTTGCCGCCGCGATTGGGAAATCACTCAGTGCGGTCGAGCGGGCGGCGGCCAAGCTCGTGAAATCGGGCAAGCTGCGCCGCGTCGGCCCCGCCAAAGGCGGTCACTGGGAGATTCTTGAGTGAGCATCATGAAGCTGCAATTCAAAAAACAGGGCTACCAGACGGCCGCCGTCGAGTCGGTGGCTGATTGCTTTGCCGGGCAACCGAAGTCGGCCGGGATCAAATACCGCATCGATCCGGGCCGAACGAAGGATGCTCGGCAGATCACGATGAAAGAGGTCGACGAAATTGAGGGGTTCAAAAACTCCGATCTCGCGATTCCACCGCAGCAGGTGTTGCAGAACATTCAGGCGGTGCAGCGGCGACAGAACCTCCCCGAGTCATCTGCACTCGCCCGGACCAATGTCAGCCCGATCAATCTCGACGTCGAGATGGAAACCGGCACCGGCAAGACGTACTGCTACATCAAGACGATGTTCGAGCTGCACGAGCGGTTCGGATGGGGCAAGTTCATCGTCGTCGTTCCCAGCATCGCGATCCGCGAAGGGGTGAAGAAGTCGTTCGAGATCACGGCCGAGCACTTTCTGGAGACCTACGGCAAGCGGGCGCGGGTGTTCATCTACAACTCGAAGAGTCTGCATGAGATCGAGAGCTTCTCGTCCGACGCCGGGATCAACGTGATGATCATCAACGTCCAGGCGTTCAACGCGACCGGGAAAGACAACCGCCGCATTTACGAAGAACTCGACGACTTTCAGTCGCGGAAGCCGATTGACGTGATTCAGGCCAATCGGCCGATCCTGATTCTGGATGAGCCACAGAAGATGGAAGGGAAGAAGACGGTCGATTCGCTGGCGAAGTTCAATCCGTTGATGATTCTCCGCTACTCCGCCACGCACAAAACGGAACACAACAAGATCCACCGGCTGGATGCCCTGGACGCCTACAACCAGAAGCTGGTCAAGAAGATTGCCGTTCGCGGCATCTCCGTGAAGGGGCTGAGGGGCACGAATGCCTACCTCTACCTGGAATCGATCCAGATCTCGACGAACAAGCCGCCCGAGGCCCGCCTGGAACTGGAGACCAAGCAGGCGGGCGGCATCAAACGGGTCGTCCGAAAGATTGGCCGCAACGACAACCTGTTCGACCTGTCGGGCGGTCTCGATCAGTACAAGGGCTTCGTCGTCGCCGACATCGATGCCCTGAAGGATACCTTGAGTTTCACCAACGGCGAGGAGCTTCAGGCCGGAGACGCGACCGGCGATGTGAACGAGGCCGCGTTGCGGCGCATTCAGGTCCGCGAAGCGATCCGGGCGCATTTCGAGAAGGAACAGGTGCTGTTCCACCAAGGCATCAAAGTGCTGACGCTGTTCTTCATCGACGAGGTGGCGAAGTACCGGCAGTACGACGACAACGGCGAGCAGCCCGGCGAGTACGCGAAAATCTTCGAGGAGGAGTACGAAGCCCAATTGCAGGAAACTCTGACGCTCTTCGGCGACGAGTACGACAGATACCTGAAGGGGATTCCGACGGCGAAGACGCACAACGGCTACTTCTCGATCGACAAGAAAACCAGCCGCCTCGTCGATCCCGCCACGAAGAAAACGGGCGAACTGAAAGGAGAAACGGAGGACGTCGACGCCTACGACCTGATCCTCAAGGACAAGGAGCGGCTACTGTCGTTCGAGGAGCCGGTGCGGTTCATCTTTTCGCACTCGGCCCTGCGGGAGGGGTGGGACAACCCCAACGTGTTCGTGATCTGTGCCCTGAAGCACAGCGACAACACGATCTCCCGCAGGCAGGAAGTCGGTCGCGGAATGCGACTGTCGGTCAACCAGCGGGGAGACCGCATGGACGACCTGGCCACCGTTCACCAGATCAACGTCCTGACGGTGGTCGCCAGTGAGAGCTACAAGGAGTTCGTCGGAGCGCTCCAGAAGGACATCAGCGAATCGCTGTCGGCCCGGCCAAGAAAGGCAGACGAAGAGTTTTTCACCGGCAAGGTGCTGAAGACGCCGACTGGCGACGTCGCCGTCACTCCCCAGATGGCCAAGCAGCTCTACAAGTATCTGCTCAAGAACGACTACACGGACGATGGGGACCGGATCACGCAGCTCTATCACGACGCCAAGAAGAACGAAGAGCTGGCGCCATTGCCGCCGGACCTGGCCCCGCACGCGGCGCAGGTCTTCTCGCTAATTGACAGCGTCTTCAGTGAAGCCCAGTTGCCGGAAATCGGCGATGACCGGAAAGACAAGCCGAATCCGCTCAGCTCCAATTTCCACAAGAAAGAGTTTCAGGAACTGTGGAGCCGCATCAATCGCAAGGCGGCGTACACGGTGCATTTCGAGACGCCGGAACTCATTCGGAAGTGTGTTGTCACGCTCGACAAGGAACTGAACGTCGCTCCGCTTCAGTACACCATCCAAAGAGGGGAGCAGGCGGATGAGACGACCTTTGAATCATTGCAGGAAGGGGAGGCGTTCGAGCTGAAGGAGACAGCCAGCGGCTCGCTCAAAGCCTCGGTTCACTCTGCCGTGAAGTACGACCTCATCGGCAAGCTGGCCGAGGAGACGAAGCTGACCCGGCGGACGATCGCCGAAATCCTCCAGGGCGTCACCAAAGCGACGTTCGGCCAGTACCGAATCAATCCCGAGGATTTTCTGCAGAAGGCCGCCCGGTTGATCAACGAGCAGAAGGCAACAGTCATCGTCGAACATTTGACCTACGACATGATCGACGAACGGCACGACAGCGACATTTTCACCCGCGAGAAGCTCAAGGAAGATTTCAGCAAAGCGATCAAGGCGGACCGCCACATCTATGACTACGTCTTCACCGATTCCAAGAACGAGCGGGAGTTTGTTCGGGAACTCGACACGAGCGTGGAGGTCGTCGTCTACGCCAAGTTGCCGAAGAGCTTCACGATCCCGACGCCGGTGGGCCACTACAACCCGGACTGGGCCATCGCTTTTCAGGAAGGAGTGGTGAAGCACGTCTATTTCATCGCCGAGACGAAGGGCTCGATGTCGTCGATGGAGTTGCGGAAGATCGAGGAATGCAAGATCGACTGCGCCCGCAAGTTCTTCCGCAAGATCACGTCGGACCAGGTGAAGTACGACGTGGTCAACAGCTACGGGAAGCTGATGGAACTGGTGAAGTAGGGGCCGCGACAGACCGATTGCCTTGCTTGTCGCGCGTCAAATCAGAATCCGTTCCACTTCATCGAGAGACAGTTCGTCGCTCGTGCGGTCGTAGAGTTTTGTCGTGCGGGGTGACTCGTGTCCTGCGATCAGCTGCGCCTTTTCGATGGTGCCGCCATTTTCGAGATACGCCGTAATGCCGGTGGCTCGAAATGTGTGACAGCACAGCCGCTCTGACAAACCTGCCGCCTGCACCCGTCGCTTCACAATGCGGAGCGCGTCCTGCCGGGTGAGAGGGCGTTCAGACAGAAAACCCGAACGTCCGATTGCCGTGCGGAAGAGGGGGCCCTGCGAATCGTCGGCCTGGCCTCCGGCTTCCAGATACGCATCGAGATCATCCACGACTTTATGGTGGGCCGGGACTTCGAGGAACTTGCCTCCCTTTTCATGCAGTCGAATCCAGGAGCGTTTGCCGATGTGGTAGTAGTCTTCGACCTTCAGGGCCGTGACGGCGCTCACTCGGGCGAACGTGAAAATCATCAAGCTGATCAGAGCCCGGTCCCGGAGGCCGACGGCCGTCGAGCAGTCGATGCTGTCGAGGAGCTGCCGAGCCTCTTCGGCACTGAGGACCGGAGTCTTGCCCCGTTTCACGACATACTTCGGGCCCCGGACGGACGCCGCGGGATTCGATGCAACAACCTGGCCGGTGACGAGCCAGTCGAAGCACATTCGAATGGCGGCCAAGTGCTGCTTCACCGTTGGCGGAGAATAGATCGTCATCAGGTACTCGACATACGCCGCCACCTGGATCGGTTCGATCTGTTCGAGAGACGCATTCCGATCGCCCGTCCACGCCAGAAAATCAACCAGCGCCCGGTGGTAGGCGTCGCGAGTATTTCGGTTTCGGATCTGGGCGGTGAAGAACTCCAGGAACCGGCGCGTCGCCTTCTGCCCGGCGTCAACAATCAGAGAGGGCAATTGAAGGCCGCCTCTTCGGGACGTCGGAAGAACAGCATTTGAGGAACGGCGGTCAGCGGTCATTCAGCAGTCAGAAACGTGATCCATAACGTCCTTTATGGATCGCATGAAATCGCTCCCTGACGCCAGCCAGCATCGACACGGCTCGACAACAGTTCACGGTGGTCCGGAGCCACCCCGCGGCATTTCCTGACGGGCGCGACTATTGACGAGCGGAACAGGAAGGAGGCTCGATGGCGTGCAGCAAAGCGAACCTCCTCAAATAGCAGCCGCCATTTCGACGGATACAATCTCCTGCGGCTCGATGACAACATCGGCCGGGGTTTGTTGCAACTGCGACAGAATCGAAGTCGAGACTTTCTGGATCTGCTCCAAGGACTGCTGAAGCAATTCCTTGTCACCGTTGTAGAGCCGGATGTAGTCGCTCGACCGCGTCCGGCTGTCGACCCCACTGGCATGGCAGACCACAAACGCGACGGCTTCCGCTTCCGTCTCGCGGATCGTCTTCGTCGTCTCTTTCCGGCGTTCGCCGCGATGAAGCAACTCGTGAGCCAGCTCATGGGCCAGAACGGAGAATGTCTCTGCCTGAGACAATGACGGTAGAACCCGGATCCGTCCCCCTTCGGAGACTCCGAGCGCGCCATTGTCGATCCCCTCGTAGCTCAGACTGATGCCGTGGCCATGGATCACGGCCTCCAGTCGCTGGAGCTTCTCGCCAGGATCACCGGAGATGGTGGCGAACTCCGGCAATGGCTTGCCGTCGGTCTGACTGACGTCGAACACGAAGGCCAGCTTGAAGCCGCGAACGCGACGTCTTGTGGATTTCTCGTTCCCCTCTTCCGGCGATTCGTCGACGGTCGACTCCTGTGCGGCATCGTCCGTCTGTTTCTTCCGGAAGGCCATGGGAGCAAGGATCGCAATCCCCCTCTCTCCAGACTTCACGAACCGGCCGAGCTGTTTCCAGCGCTGGAATCCGGCGACGTGAGTCGCGTCGGGCTTCTGCAAAGCAATCAGGATGCAGTTCCCGAAGGAATACTGATGGAACCGCGACATCGTCTGGAGATAGGCGGTCAGTTGTTTACTGTTCCCCTGTTCCAGCGCGGCCGCCAGTTCATCGAACGCAGCAGTTGCACGTTCCTGGATCTCGTCTTTGGTGGGCATGAGTAGACTTTCTGAGTGGGACGAAGCGCAGCAGGCGCTCGTCATTGAGAACGGGAGTGAGCGGCTCGAAGCGAGGCACTCACGAAAACCTTGGATGCACGCCATCGGTCTCCGGCCTGGCCGCTGGATTGGCGACGCCGGAGCCGAGGGGCTGTTCCCGTCTGCTCAGAAGCCCGATTGCGAAAGAACACTCAGAAAGAAGAGAGGCGGTGAGTGCGTGTCGGAAGAACCATCAGGTCTTTGACAACATCATCACTTACCGCGCCGAGCGTGCCGCCGTCCGTTCGGGACGGTTGGAACGCCGCTCGGAGTTCCGGGAATTGTCCTGGGACGCTTCCTCCCGATCACTCGCGAGTCGCCCGTGAATCCAAGTGAAAGCCTGGTCCGCGAGTTTCTCGACGAGCGGGAGGTCGTCCCGGCCGAAAGAGCTGGTGCTCTCCCAGCGGTCGTCCTGTTTGTAGAGCCGGGCGAAGGTGACGTTGTAACGCGTCCCCTGCTCCGTCGAATTGCCCCACACGACAGCCTTGCACTTCCCCAGACGAATTTCGTGAACAGGTCGATCGTTCGGCATTGGATTCTCCTTTCGAGTCCAACGAGGAATGAAAACCCTTCACGCACTTCCGCCTCTCGGTCAGACGACGAAGATTCCGCCGACTCACCGAATGCGGTGGTGCTCTGTCGTGGTTATGGACGGCCAGGCTCGTCACGTGCGCTACGAGCCGCCATTTGAATAGCCGCGGGCGCTGTGGCAGCCTGACCTTCATCCAGCGAAGCGGAGTCAGGCTCTGGGGGGACCCACCCTGGCGAGGAATAGCTGGATCTCGCGTCAGAGGCGGACCCCGTCGAGGAATGTCTTCGACGGGGCCGCCCAGCGACGGCCGAGAGCATGGGAATCATTGTGATTCCGGCTAAAATGAACCCCGCGTGGCGGGCCATTCGCTTCGCAATCGGACGCGGTTGTCATTCCCACCAGGACTCGAGGCTCGATTCATTGATCCCAGCGGCGGTCATTGCCGTTGGATCGTCTGTTGTTCTCCGCGGTGATGGAAAAGGTTTGGGCTTCAGTGAACGTGGGCCCTCGAATCACGTTCACACTCCTCCCCTCCCTTGATGGCCCCCTCTGATGCGAGCCATGCCTCCAAAATCCCGGGGTCTGGGGCAGCGCCCCAGGGGGGACCAGAATCATGACGAAGACTTTCGATCGACTGCTTCATTCTGAGCACTGGTTGAGGTAACGATCAGAGACGCCCGGCTGAACGCCCACCAGGAGTGCATGACGCATGACGACCGATCCGACTATCACCTGCCCATCCTGCCAGACCGAGATCAAGCTGACGGAATCGCTGGCAGCCCCGCTGATCGAGACGACGAAGAAGCAGTTCGAAAAGCGATTGGCCGACGCCGACGCGAAGATGCAGCAGAAGGAGGCGTCGCTCCGGGAACGCGAGGCCGATTTGGCAAAAGCCCGCGAAACCATCGACGAACAGGTCGCGAGCAAGCTGAAAACAGAACGGAACACGATCGCGGCCGAAGAAGCCAAGAAGGCCCGCGCGGCCCTTTCCCTGGATCTCGACCAGAAGTCGAAAGAGATCGCTGAACTCAACACGGTCCTGAAAGCCCGCGAGGAAAAGCTGGCGGAGGCCCAGCAAGCTCAAGCCGAACTCATCAGGAAGCAACGCGAACTGGACGACGCCAAGCGAGAACTGGAGCTGACCGTCGAGAAGCGGGTTCAGGAATCGCTCGGGCGAGCCCGTGAGCAAGCCAAGAAAGAGGCAGAGGAAGGCCTGCGGCTCAAGGTGGCCGAGAAAGAAGAAGTCATTGCCGGGATGCAGCGGCAGATTGAGGATCTGAAGCGCCGGGCCGAGCAAGGCTCCCAGCAGTTGCAGGGGGAAGTTCAGGAATTGCAGTTGGAGAACCTCCTTCGGACCAAGTTTCCGCTGGATCAGATTGAGCCGGTTCCCAAGGGGGAGTTCGGCGGCGATGCCGTGCACCGCGTCCACGGCCCGGTGGGCCAGCGCTGTGGCAGCATCTTGTGGGAATCCAAACGAACGAAGCACTGGAGCGGTGGTTGGCTCGCAAAACTCCGCGAGGACCAGCGCACGGCGAAGGCCGAGCTGTCGATTCTCGTGTCGGCGGCACTCCCTGACGGCGTCGAGTCGTTCGACCACGTGGATGGCGTCTGGGTCACCTCCCCTCGCACGGCGATTCCCGTGGCCATCGCTCTCCGGCAGACGCTCATCGAACTGCACGGCGCGCGGCAGTCTTCCGAGGGGCAGCAGACCAAGATGGAGCTGGTGTATCAGTACCTCACCGGACCACGGTTCCGTCACCGAGTTGAAGCGATTGTCGAGAAGTTTTCGGACATGCAGGCGGACCTCGATAAGGAGCGAAAGACGATGACCAAGCTCTGGGCCAAGCGCGAGGAACAAATCCGCTGCGTCATCGAATCAACGGCAGGGATGTACGGAGACCTTCAGGGAATCGCGGGAAAGTCCGTGCTTGAGATTGAGGGCCTCAACCTGCCACGGCTGGATTCGCAGCAGATGGATTCTGAATGAAGAGGCTTTGAGACGACACCGAAGACCAGAGGGCCGACATGATCGAGTCGATTACGCTCGTTGAGGTAGCGAGCTACGGCACCACTGCCGAAGTGATGTCAGACCTGCGCGAACTGAACTACGTGTTTGGGACGAACGGCTGTGGAAAGACCACGATCGGCAGAGTGATCGCCGACCGGGCGTCGCACGCGAGCTGCCCCATTGCCTGGAAGGGCAACGCCCCTCTGGAAACGCTCGTCTACAACCGAGATTTCGTCGAGCGGAGTTTCTCCCAGTCAGCCGAACTCAAAGGCGTGTTCACGCTGGGCGAACAGAACATCGAGACGCTGCAAAAGATCAAAGACCTCGCGGCCGAAGTCGACGCTCTTACAAAAAAACTGGAAAAGCTGGGGGAGTCGTTGGGAGGGGCCGACGGAGCTGGCGGCAAGACCGGGGAACTGGACGTTCATGAAACCGCGATTCGAGATCAGTGCTGGTTGCAGAAACAGAAACACGACAAGACGCTCCAAGGTGCCTTCGTCGGTGTTCGTGACAAGAAGGAAAGTTTCAAAGCCAGGGTTCTCCAGGAGCGTTCGAACACCAAGGGCAAGGTCGTTGACCTAGCGACGCTGGAAAAGCGAGCCTCGACCGTGTTCGGGGAAGCTCCAACGGCTGAGGCTGTCCTGCCCATGTTGGATGGCGCTGCACTGGCAGCGCACGAGTCCGCCGCGATCTTGAAAAAGCGAGTCATCGGCAAGGCCGACGTCGACATCGCTGCGATGATCAAGAAGCTCGGAAACAGCGACTGGGTGCGGGAAGGTCGGACGTTTCTCGATCAGAACGAGCAGAAATGCCCCTTCTGTCAGCAGCAAGTGTCCGCGACTTTTGAAAAGAGCCTCGCGGAGTACTTTGACGAGGCGTTCGAGAAGGACAGCAAGGCGATCGAATCACTGTGTATCGCGTACAAGAGTGATGCCGCACGATTGCAGCAGGAAGTGGCCGCGTTGATCTCGGCTCCGTCCCGCTTTCTGGACGTCGAAAAGTTGAAGCTTGAGAAACAGATTCTCGATTCGACCCTGACCATCAACCTCCAGCGACTCGACGGGAAACGGAAGGAGCCAAGCACCCCAGTCATTCTCGACTCGTTGCAGAATGTTGTGGCGGCGATGATCGCTCTGATCAACGACGCCAACAAGCAGATTGCGTCCCACAACCTGACGGTCAAGAACCTGTCGGCGGAAAAGGCACAACTCACGCACGACGTCTGGAAGTTCGTCGTCACGGAATTACAGGCGGATTTGACCGCCTATGACTCAAAAAAGAGTGCGGTCCAGAAGGCAATCGACGGCATTCGTGCTCAAATCGAGGCGGCGAAAAAAGAGAAAGCGAAGAAGGAGGCCGATATTCGTTCGTTGGAAAAAACGACCACGAGCGTCCAGCCGACCATCGATGCGATCAATGCGCTACTGGGCTCATTCGGGTTCTCAGGATTCTCTCTCAAGGCGTCCAGCGGAAACAGTTACAAGCTAGTTCGAGCGGACGGCTCGGACGCCAAGGCAACGTTGAGTGAAGGAGAGAAGACGTTTGTCACCTTTCTGTACTTCTACCACCTGCTCAAGGGCAGCGATTCCCAATCGGGAATAACCCGAGATCGCGTGGTGGTTTTCGACGATCCCGTATCGAGTCTGGACAGCGACGTCCTGTTCATCGTGGGGAGCCTCATCAAGGGACTGTTTGACGAAGTACGAAACAAGACAGGACACATCAAGCAGATCTTCGTCCTGACGCACAACGTGTACTTCCACAAGGAGGTCACGTTTAACCCGAATCGGCGCAATCGGGATGCGATGAAGGAAGAAACGTTCTGGGTCGTGCGGAAGGCAGACACGTTCTCGAAGATCGAGAGGCATCTTTCGAATCCGATCAAGACCTCGTACGAGCTCCTCTGGGGAGAAGTGCGAAGCGAGAATCGATCCCGCCTGACGATTCAAAACACCTTGCGGCGAATCCTGGAGAACTATTTCAAGATCCTCGGCGGCATCAACCCTGACCACATTTGCGACATGTTTCAGGGGAAGGAACGTCTGATCTGCAAGTCACTGTTCTCCTGGGTCAACGACGGTTCTCACTATGCCCATGACGACCTGTACGTTTCGATTGACGAATCGATGGTGCAGACGTACTTGAATGTCTTCAGGGAGATCTTCGTGAAGGCGAAGCACGAGGCTCACTTCAATATGATGATGGGACTGTCGGCCTGAGTGCCCGAAGTCGAAAGGGAACGGCCGTCGATGCCGGGAATTGACCACCAGTTGCGTTCGGCAGAATCCGTGACCGCGCAGGGACTGTCCTCCGATGCGGCCGTGGTTTCGCAGTTGGAACAGCTTCGTCATCTCTGTTTAGCCGTATGCCCTGACTGTCTCGTCCAGCGTCGAACGGACAAGAAGAGAACGGCGGTAATCTTCGTGGTTCCCGCTCTCGCGAATATGAAGCAAGACAAGAACTTGATGACAGTCTGGCCCGGAGCGAGATCCGTCCGCCTGAGAATCATGTTCCCCAAGCCATCGCCGCGGGAAGAAGCCCTCGATCAGGCGAAGCTTTCGCACTATTGCGAGCGAATGTTGGGGCTTCTGATCAATCTTGGTAATTCGACGACGTCAACATGAAGATCATCTTCAGCCGCAAGGGTTTTGACCTCACGGCGGGCGGTTGCCCCAGCCCGATTCTGCCGGATGGCAGACTGGTTTCGCTGCCGATCCCGGATGACTGCGGCCCTTGGCGTTATCGAGATGTCCGACTGGGATCGGAGAGCCTTGCCCAGTTCGTGGAAGATCTCTCCCAAAAGCAGCTTCGGGGGGCATCGACGATGCATTTCGATCCGGATCTGCGCCGAGATGCCGTTCCACGTGTGCGTGGATGGCGCCCGATGTTTGGACAGGGCGGAAAGGCAAGGACGCACCTAGCTGGCCACAAGATCGGAGAAGGCGATCTGTTCTTGTTCTTTGGGTGGTTTCGAGAAGTGGAGAAGGAGCGAGGACGCTATCGCTTTGTCCGGGGTGCACCACATCGCCACATACTGTTCGGCTGGCTGTATGTTGGAGAACGGTGGGAGTCCCCGTTTGTCGATCCTCCAGCCTGGGCACTGGACCATCCTCACCTGATCAATGACTACGAGAATGGAAGCTCGGTGTTCGTCGCCTCGGCGAAACGGCCCTTCGCAGCAGGCGTCTTCCAGGAATTCAGCGAAAGTCTGGTACTGACCGAGTCGGGGGCACCTCGCTCGTCGTGGCTGCTTCCAAGGTGGATGCACCCTCGTGGAAAGAAATCCTTTCTGAGCTATCACGGAGAGCGCAGCCGATGGCGCAGTAGCAGAATGGGAACTCATCTGCGGACCGTCGGCCGCGGCCAAGAATTTGTGCTCAACACTGCCCATTATCCTGAGGCGGGGCCATGGGCGAACGAACTTGTCAGGAGAAACTCTGGCGATCCGGCACGCGAGTAAGCAGGGTACTTCCGTTGCGACCAGGTTTCCTGGGCCGATGCTTCGAGTTTGCGGACAGCGATTGGCACGAAAAAGCCCTCACGAAGCAGGAACAGACGGGCGGGCTAAAACCAGTCCGCTCGACCACCTCGTAAGGGCAACTTCATTGTCGACAATCAAGGATCGGCTTCTCAACACTGGCCGCGGATAAGATGACGACTAAATCGAATTCAGTCCGCAGCCGACCAGCGGCCATGTAGCAGTCCTTTGCTCATTGATACGGAAAGTCGCGACCGTCAGGCACTTCGGAGTCGAGGGAGGGACTGGATTCACGATTCGAACTCGTGGCCACGAAGTTCATGTCACCACTCCCCGCCTAAGCCGCCTTCCGTTCGAACGACTTCACCAGGCCGCCCACGTAAGACCGGACCTCGATTCTGTTCCGAATCGGTTTGTCCACCTCGTCGGGCACGGTGCCCAGCGGTGGCAAGTGGGCTCGCTCCATGTGGGCCCGTTGCCCGTTGTAGTACACGAGGAAGCTTTCGATGAGGTAGTCGAGATGCCGGTTACCAAAAAGAATGAATTTGAAGAGCAGCTCGTGCTTCAGAGTTTGTATCAGCCGCTCGCAGCGTCCATTCAGGTTCGGTGAGGCGACCGGCAAGGGGTTCGTCCTGAGTCCTCCCTTCTCGCACGCCGCTGTGAAGGCCCGCGAGAACTTCGTGTCCCGATCATGCATCAGGATGTCGGGCTTCTTCTCCCGGTCCTTCGTCTTAACCAGAAACTCCTTCGTCTGCCGGACCACCCAGGCCGAGTTCGGATGCTGCGTCGATTTCGAAACAATTGCTTCCCGTGTCCCAACTGAAGCAGACGACGGCGCTCATCGGGCTTTGTGTGGACCTGACCCTTGATCCTCGTGCGGAGAATCTTGTTCTCCTCCTTCAGGAATTCGACGTACCGAGCCAACTGGCGGTCGGTCACGGAGGCGATCAGGGCCAACAGTGGGTGGTAAATCGCCGCCATCCAGGTATCGTCGCAGTCTGTACTGTGGAATGGGATTACACATTCCTTGTACAGCGCTTTGACCCTTTGAAAACGACGGTGAAACGCTCTTCGAACGGATGATTGAGAAGTCGTTCTTCAAATGCGTCACATCTGTCGTATTTGGCCAAATCGTGAGCTGGCGTTGATCGCATCAGAGGGGATGCGCGTCGCCGTTGGACTTCGGCAAAGCTGCCTCCACCAGCGACACAATCGCCGCGCGGATGGAGGGCGAAAGATCGCCCCAAACTCCCTCGATGACGTCGAGTTCCCTCCCGATGTCAGCGCGAAGATCAAGACCTACGTCTACCGACTCATCGACCCCCGAAATGGCGAAACGTTCTACATCGGCAAAGGCCAGGGCAATCGCGTGTTCGCTCATATTCGCGACGACCTGGGTTCCGACGAGAGCGACACGCTCACCAACAAGTTGAAACGCATTCGAGAGATTCGGAATGCGGGCTTTGAGGTCATCCATGTGATTCATCGTCACGGAATGGACGACAAAACGGCCTTCGAAGTTGAAGCGGCCCTTCTGGACGCATTTCCCGGTCTGACCAATCAAGCGGGGGGCGTGGGGAATAACGATGTTGGGGCGATGCATGCGGGAGAGATCATTCGCCGTTATCGGGCAGAGCCAGCAGAGTTCATTCATCGGGTTATTCTGATCAACGTCAATCGGTCGGCAGTCGAGTCCTCTCTTTACGAGGCGACCCGTTATGCATGGAAGGTTGGACCAAAGGCTCATCGTGCAGAAGTCGTGCTCCCAACTGTCCAAGGGCTGATTGTTGGGGCTTTCATTCCGGAAAAATGGCTGGCTGCTGTTCCGGAGAATTTCCCAGGACGAGATGAAGTGCCGGGCCGCCTCGGCTTCATCGGCAGAGAAGCCTCGCGAGAAATCAGGGAACAGTACGTGGGAAAAAGAGTGCCAGATGCGTTCCGAAAACCGGGCTCTGCAAACCCCATCAAATATACGTGGTAGAGTATCGACGGCATTGCAGTGTTGTATCAGCCGTGATGCGATGGCACTCCAGTGCGAATGGCATCAGATGGCGTCCTCACTCATCGTGATGAGTGCAGCCATGAAGGGCGCTGAGAGTCGTGGCCACGACTCGACGACCTTGAGCAGTTGGGGATCGACTGGTTGACAGTCAACGCCAGCGAGTGTCCGTCACACGGCGCTCGGCTGCCACGTGTAAGATGAGCATGCTACGGCTCGCAGCACCCACCGCTTGCGCCCACCGTTTTGGCCCGCCGCCGGTCTGCTTGAAGCTCGGGCACTTCGGCAAAACAGGTTCCAACACATTCGATCAATCGACGGTGAAGATGGTCCCCAACTGGTGACAGCGAGTAGTGCCGCCAGAGACCGTCTTTCCGTGATTGAACAAGTCCAGACCGCTGCAGGAGCAGTAAGTGCCGAGAGATCTTGGGCTGCGGCTGCTGCAAAATGGTGGTGATATCACCCACGCAGCGTTCCCCCTCCAGCAACAGAAACAGGATGCGAATCCGCGTGCGGTCCGCGAACGCGCGAAATAGCTGATCCATGGGAAGCAGCGGACGAGGCTTGTTTCGCAGTTTCATGGCTGTGACTGCCCGATAATCTGAATGACCGCTGCGCATCGTGACGGCCGCAGACACAAAGTCAAATCCTGTGCCTGCGGCCGTGTCTGTCACCTCAGGCGACACATCGTGCGGCGTTTCCGGCTGGTGAGTCCTGGATCCCGCCATTGACCAGCCGAAGCGTTCGCTGCGCACGTGCGGCACAGGCCGGATCGTGCGTCACGACGATCAGGGTCCGACCTTCCTTGTGAATCTCGTCGAACATCGCCAGCACCTGCTCGCGAGTTTCGGGATCGAGATTGCCGGTCGGCTCATCTGCCAAAATCAATGCTGGATTGATGGCCAGCGTTCGAGCCAGCGCCACGCGTTGCTGCTGGCCGATGCTCAGTTCCGAGGGCAAGTGCTGCGTTCGGTCTCCCAAGCCGACACGTTCGAGTGTCTGCCGCGCCCGATCAACCTGTTCCTCCTTCGGCACCCCGCCGAGGCACAACGGCATCTGCACGTTCTCCAGGGCCGTGAGGTACGGAATCAGGTTGAACGTCTGGAAGATGAATCCAATCTTCGCGCCCCGCAGCCGTGTGCGGGCCGACACTGACAGGTCGTACATGGATTCCGTACCAAGCTGCATCTTGCCGGTGCTGGGGGCCAGCATGCCCCCCAGGATCGAGAGCAACGTGGTTTTGCCGCTGCCGGACGGCCCCACAATCGCGACATACTCTCCATCGGCAATGTCGAGTGTCGTCGGCTGCAATGCCGTGACCGCAGAGCCGTGCCGATGATACTGCTTACTGATGTTGTTGAGTTTCAACATGGTTACACCTCCTTAAAGCACAGGCACGGATCGAGACGGGACGCCCGCCAGGCGGGCCAGAGACTGGCGACGAGGGCGACCAGCACCGACAGGCCGACGGACAATCCCGCCAGCATCGGAATCGGGCGAACACCGACATTGGCAAGGAGTGGTCCGAGCCAGAACGCGGCCACGCTCCCCAGGGCAAATCCAAACACACCGCCGACCAGTCCCAGTGCGAGTGCTTTCCCCATGATGAGCCGGAGGATGAAGCTGGGTGTTGCACCGAGGGCCATCAGCGTGCCGATCTCCTTACGGCGTTCGGACACGTTGGCAAACAGCGAACTTGCCATGGCCGCGCCGCCGACGGCCAGCAACACCGCCAGGAACAGCAACGACAGATTCTCCATGAGGCGATTGACGTTCTGCTGCGTCTGAACCACCTGTGTGATGGTGACAACCTTGGCATCCGGCAGCAGCGAGTTCAGTCCACCGACGAGGCCACCGGCGATTTCCTTGCAGCAGCCGACGATCTCGATCACGTTCACCACCGGACCGCTGGCCGAAAGTTCCTGCACCGAGTGCAGGTGGGCGAAGATCCGATCGTCATCGACAGTTCCCGTTGCCGGGAGGACCGCAAGGACTTTGAATGCCTCGCCGAACAGCGTGACGCTGGAGTCTTCTCTGAGAGCCAGCTTGGTCGCCGTTTCAGAGCCGACCAGCACTTCACGCTCACCGAGCGTCTCAATGACCCGTTTGCGGGCGAGCTGTGCGTGGTCGACCTCCTTGCCGGGGATTTCCACCGTCGATCCGCAGCCGATCGGGCGTGCAAACACACCGGCTCCGCCCCAGGCCGCCTTCGCCTGAAACTCACTCTTGGGCAGGATACCCGTCACCGTCACTTTGCGTTCACCGACGGTCGCCGGAACGCTCAGCTTGGGGGACAGATTGTCGACGCCTTCCAGCGTCGACAGCGAAATCAGATCGACATACTCCTCCGGGAGTGTCTGCCCGTGACTGTCGGCCGCGTAGTAATCCTGCAGGCTCACATCCTTGGGAAGGATCAGGACGTTCGCCCCGAGCGAATCGACTTCCCGCATGACGGCCAGTTCCGAGTAGGTCGTGACCGTGCGGATGGCGACGAGTGAGGTGACGCCCAGCACGATGGCCAGCAGACACGTCAGCATCGGCACCGGCCGCTCAGAGAGTTCCTTTTGAATCAGCTTGATAAGGTTCATGAATGAACTCCTTTCGGCGCAGGCATGCTTCTGAATGAAACACGCCGAAGTGTGAAATCAATTCCTGGCCGTGGTCTTGGCAGGCTGGCAGCCGTTGGGGCCGCACTTACCGCCCGGGCAACAGCTGGACTGCGCCGTCTTGAGCGTCGCGACAATCTGATCTTTGGTGACGGAAGTCGGATACGACGCGAGCACTGTTCCGGGGGGCGCGATCAGTGCCGTCGTCGTGGACGGGTGGTTCGTCAATTTGAGGCTTTTCAGGAACTCCTGTTCGGTGGGGTCGCCTGAGCTGATCGACACGACTTCGGTGGACATTCCGTAGGCCGGGTCTTTGAGGAAGTCGGCGACTCCGTTAGGCACTTCCATGGCCGGATCGTGATGCACGCACAACAGTGCCAGCTTCTTCGTCTGGCCCGCCAGCAGGCAGGCCGCTGTTCCCTTACTCACGATTGCTTTGTCGAGCTGTTCGGCCGTAACTCGAACGGGGAATCCGCCGGTGACGGCGCGGTTCGGGGCAATCGCCAGCGTCAGCGGCATGGGCGCCCGGCCGAGCTGCCACTGGTCGATGAGGACTTTCTCCTGAGGGTTGGCGACATCGATCTCCACGAGTCGCCGCTGCTCGGGATGCTTGGCCGTCTCAGTCGTGAGTGTCTGTCGCATCGTCTGCGTCGCCGCGTCGTTCTTGCGGGAGAACAGAATGAACAGATGCTGACCCTGAGAACGGGCTTCCTGGAGTTCTTTCTGACCGGGTGACAGTTCGGCGGCGGAGGAGGAGGCCGCAACTGCGCAGACAATCGCAGTGCACAACAGCGTGAGTGTTCGGGACATGGAAACTTCCTTTCTGAATAGTCCGGGGGGCGTGTGAACCTCGAAACAAAGGTAGGGCTCACGAGCGAGGGCGATGACCGCCACTCCGGGGTGGGTTCTGTAATCTATATTCGTCCAGACGCATATACTGATTTCAGTGTTTCGGTTGCGCGCCAAGGCGATTCCCAGAGTTGCGACGCTGTGTGACAGGCCGCACAGGTGGAGATTCCGCGAGGCCTGCATCAGAAGCGCGCGAAGAGGAAGGGTGAATGCGGGCTTACCCGATTTGCTTGTTGAAGCACGCGTTCCGAATCAACCCGAGCCGACGGCCGGAGATGGGAACCAGTTGCGTGTGCGATTGCAGACCGAGCAGACGCTCAGCATGACCGGCACTTCGACGAGGACGCCGACAACGGTCGCCAGTGCCGCGCCGGAGTCAGGTCCATAGAGAGCAATCGCCGTTGCGACAGCCAGTTCGAAGAAGTTGCTCGCTCCAATCAGGGCCCCTGGAGCTGCAATGGAGTGCGGCACACCCAGCCACCACATCAGTCCGTAAACCAACGAGGAGTTGAAGTAGACCTGAATCAGAATCGGAATCGCAATCAGAATCACATGCAGCGGATGCTGCAGGATGTTGTCGGCCTGAAACGCAAAGATCAGAACCAGTGTCACCAGCAAGGCCAGGACGGCCAGCGGCTGGAACTGCGGCAGGAACTGGGCCTCGAACCACGCCGCTCCTTTGGCTCGAACAAGCAGCATTCGCGTCAGGGTGCCGATGACGAGCGGAACTACGATGAACACCGCGACCGAAAGCAGAATCACATTGAATGGCACTGCCAAACCCGCCACCCCGACCAGAAGGCCGACAATCGGCGCAAACAGCACGAGCATGAGAAGGTCGTTGAGTGCCACCTGCACGAGCGTGTAGGCCGGGTCGCCGTCCGTCAGGTAACTCCAGACAAACACCATCGCCGTACAAGGCGCGGCGGCCAGGATGATGACGCCCGCGGTGTACTGTCGCGCCAGTTCCTCCCCGATGATCGGTAGGAAGAGGATCTGGAAGAAGAGCCATCCAAGCACAAACATTCCGAACGGCTTGACCAGCCAGTTGACGAACAGCGTGACGACAATCCCCTTTGGTCGACGCGTGACGCCCCTGAGCGAGGCGAAGTCGATCTTCATCATCATCGGGATGATCATCAGCCAGATCAGCACGGCGATCGGGCCGTTGATCTGGCTTCCCGATGCAAACTCCAGGCTACGAAGGAAGGTGGTCGCCTGCGGCAGGAGTTTTCCGATCGCGATGCCGCCCACCATGCACAGGGCGACCCACAGCGTCAGGTAACGCTCGAACAGGTTGAGCCGTTTGACTTCAGGCGAGACAGCGCTGGATAGAGTCGTTGGGTCAGTCATTTTGAATTCAAAAGCTCAGGCAGGCGATCACGCACGAAGTCACGAATTTCATCGCGGACACGACGGTAGTGCTGCAGGCCTTCCTCATCGCTGGTAGCGGACTTCGCGAGCTTGGGCGGATCATCGAAGCCAACATGCACGACGCGGGACGCACCGAGGAAGGCCGGACAATTCTCGTCCGCATGACCGCAGACAGTGATCACCAGACCAAAGGGCACACCTTCGAGGCTGCTGGCCAACTTGGACGTTTGCCCGGAAATATCGACCCCCGCTTCGGCCATGACTTTGACCGCGTTGGGGTTCAGACCGTGGGCTTCGATTCCGGACGAGTAGGCTTCGACTGTGTCACCAAGCAGGCTTCGCGCCCAGCCTTCGGCCATTTGGCTCCGGCACGAGTTTCCCGTGCAAAGGAACATGACTTTCGACTTCATACGTTTGTTATCTCCTTCACGACTTGAGGTGTTTTCGATTCGCAGATTTCACCGACAAGATCCAGAAGTGCGGCGCACCCAACGGGCGGCTGCGGCCGCCATGGAATCAGCGCCGTGCGGGCCGCGTGTTCGCTCATGACTTCTCGCAGGTAAGGCTGTTCCGCCTGCTGGCGAGCACGCAGCAGCGGATCGGTGACCGACAGTGGTGCGAGGCTCTGGTTGACGACCCATGCAAATGGCTCAATGCCAGCCCGCCGGAGGTCGCGCTGGAGTGAAGCCGCTTCGTGAACCGGGGTGGCCTCCGGCAGCGTGACGATGAGGACTCGTGAGAAATTGGGATCTCGCAATCGCGGCAACAGGTGCTCCACGGCCGGAGGCATCTGGTTGGTCTGTCGTGTAACTTCGCGGTGATAAGCGAGCGCCGAATCGAGCAGAAGAATCGTATGTCCCGTCGGGGCCGTATCGAGAACGACGAAGCGGTCCGCCCCCTCGGCCACCGCATCGGCGAAGGCACGAAACACGGCGATCTCTTCCGTGCAGGGTGATCGCAGGTCTTCGGCCAGGAGCGACTTGCCCTGCTCATCCAGACCGGCTCCCGCTGTCTGCATCACCTGTTCGGAATACTTCGCGGTTTCAGCCGCAGGATCGATGCGACTGACGGTCAGTTGTTCGAGGTTTTCACCGGCGACGGCCGCTGCAATGTGAGCGGCGGGGTCAGTCGTCGAAAGATGCACGCGATGTCCCCGGTGAGCCAGTGCAACGGCGACGGCGGCCGCAACCGTCGTTTTGCCAACGCCTCCCTTGCCCATCGAGAGAATGACGCCGTGTCCCGCCGCTTCCAGCTCATCGACGAGCGGCGCCAAGCCTGGCGGGATCGTGAGCGACGAGACTTCACTGCGTGCAATCGCGACGGATCGTTGCGATTTGCCGAAGGAGCGCAAAGCCTCCACACCGACAACGCCATTGGCCGCGAGCGGGATAATCGTCTGAGGAAAGTTGCGGAGCGAGTCGGGAAGCTCGTCCAACGCCAATTCACTTCGTCGCTGCATGGCGACGGCCAGCGGGTCACTCGGGTCGGTTGCCTGAAACACGGCGTTCACGACAAGGTGCTGATTCTTGACCCCGAGTTCCGCGAGTTCGCCGCTGGTGCGGGCCGCTTCCCGGAAGGCCGTTGCCTCGGCCCTGGCAACCAGAACAAGCGTGGTGATCGCCGGATCGGCGAGGGCCTTCACCGTCTCCTGATAGAGCTTCTGTTGTGACTGAAGACCAGCGAGTGGGCCCAGGCACGATGTGCCCGTCGTGTTGCTCTCCATGAAGCCCGACCAGGCGGACGGCAGAGTCAGCAAACGAAGGGTGTGGCCGGTTGGAGCCGTGTCGAAGATGACGTGATCGAAGTCTGTGGTGGCGGTCGGATCTCCAAGCAGTCGTGAGAACTCATCGAACGCCGCAATCTCCAGCGTGCAAGAGCCGGAGAACTGTTCTTCCATGCTGGCGATCGCCGCCGGTGGCAGCATTGTCCGGTACGGGCCCACCATCCGCTCGCGATACTCCTTCGCTGCGGTCTCCGGATCGAGATTCATGGCGAAGAGTCCAGGGACGGCTGCGATGGCGACCGGTTGATTCCCCAATTGCGTCGCCAGCACCTCGTCCAGGTTCGACGCCGGATCGGCCGAGACCAACAGCACCCGTTTTCCGGCGTCGGCCAGACGGACGGCCGTGGCGCAGGCCACGGAGGTTTTGCCGACTCCGCCTTTGCCGGTAAAGAACAGGTTGCGTGTGGGGGTTGCCAGAATTTCCATCGATGTTTTTCCTACGACTCGTCAATCAGTGTGCGTATCGGCGCAGAAATGTGCGTTTAGCAGGATCCGCCGCTGCTCTTGGCTGGATCCTCGGTCTGCCCTGAACTGGAGTTGGTCGTCCACATCTCCAGCATTTCCCGCGACGGGTAGCCGCGACGGCTGACGATCTTGCCGTCCACCATCACGATGGGCAGGCACTCGACTCCCCGAACGCCGATCAGCTTGTGGACTTCCGGGTACTTCAGGAACTCCTGCGGCTGCTGGGCCAGGTTATAGCGTTCGACCGTGTGGCCCTGTGATTTGAGCCAGTCGAGATCAGCCGCAAACTTCGGCAGGACTGGATCGACCCGCGGACCGCAGACGCCTGTAGAACAGCACATTGGCTTGTCAAAGACCTGGATGGTTTTCATGGCGTTGTTCTCCTTCTGTTGTTCAAACGTGAAAGACTCATCCACCGTTTTCAGCGCATGAACCCGGACACTTGCGGCGTACGCGTTCACGTCCAGGGTCTGCAAAACCGACTTCAATTCATCGTGCAGGCCCGTGGGCGCAGAATCTCCACACGCCGACCCACCGCAACATCCATTCCCGCTCGCTTGAGCGTAGGCGTTCAGGTTCGCTCCGGTGTCCTGGACAACGACCGCCTCGAAGCCTGCTTCGCGCAGCAGGCGTTCGTAGTCCTCGATCAGAATTGCTCCGGCGATGCAGCCGACGAGGGCCTGCACACTGTCAGCGACGGATTCGGGAAGCGGCTTCCGCAGCGCGATATCGCTGACGACCATGCGGCCGCCCGGCTTTAGAACTCTCAGGATTTCCCTGAACACGGCCGCTTTGTCTGGCGCAAGGTTGATCACGCAGTTGCTGATGACGCAGTCCACGGACGCATCCGGCAGCGGCAGTTGATCGATGCGGGCCAGGTGAAACTCGACGTTCGTCGCTCCCACTTCCGCCGCTCCCGCCCGAGCACGATCAACCATGTCGGGCGTCATGTCGATGCCGATGGCCTTGCCAGTCGGGCCCACTCGTTTCGACGCCAAGAGAACATCTAGGCCGCCGCCACTCCCGAGATCGACGACAGTCTCCCCTTCCCGCAGCCCCGCCAGAGCTACGGGATTTCCGCATGACAGGCCCATGTTCGCTTGTGGCGGGAGAGACGCGAGGTCTTGTTCCGAGTATCCGAACGCCGCCGCCACCGCACGGACTCCTGCGTGTTCGTTGTTGAGGCCACTGCGGGCCACAGCTCCGTACTGTTCTGAAACGACCTTCAATTGCTCTTCGGTATCCATCGGCTCCTCCAGCTAAATCGTTCATCGCCGAAAGGCGATCAAATCGGCAAAAAATTCACAGATCCGAGATCAAAGACTTCAGCTCCCCCAACGCCTTGGAGTTGACGCAATAACAGACGCGGGGCCCGTCCACTTCCCCCTGAATGAGTCCGCACTCTTTCAGGATCTTCAGGTGCTGGGAGACCGTCGACTGGGCCACCGGCAGCTCGTCCACGATCTCACCGCACACGCACGATTGGCGGCGGGTCAGGATTTGCAGAATCTTGACTCGTAGCGGGTGCGCGATTCCCCACGCCAGTTCAGCCAATCGCTCATCGACGGGAACGCCGCGGCGATCCGCGGCGGGGGCGCACGTCCGATTTGCCTTCGCCGCTCGTGTCATTCAACCGCTCCTAATTATCGTTCATTCACGATAGGCGATGTGAGTGCATTTGTCAAACTTGGAATTCTCGATTGCCCGAACGGCCCCTGCAGGGGCATTCTGGTACACCCAGTGGAGATGTATCAGCGAGCTTTGCTGCGGAGGACAACAATGAGTCAGCCCAAGATGACCTTTCACGTCGAATCGCGGCGAGTCGATGCCCATTCCAGCACGTCGCGTTGCAAGGACGCGGAGATCCCTCTGGATACCGACCTCGCCGGGAACCGGGATGCATTCAATCCTGCCGAACTGCTGCTGGCTGCACTTTCGGCGTGCATCATCAAAGGGATCGAACGCGTGTCTCCGATTCTTCGGTTCACGTTCACTTCGCTCGAAGTCAAGGTGGTCGGCGTCCGACAGGATGTTCCACCGAAGATGGAGTCCATCGACTACGAAATCATCATCGAGACTGACCAGTCAGACCATCAACTGGACCTGCTACACGAGAACGTGAAGAAATACGGAACTGTCTTCAACACCGTGGCGCCAGGAACCGTGCTCCGCGGCGTGCTGCGCCGCAAAGGGGCTGAAGAATGATCAGACAGAATTCGTCGATCTTGAAGCAGCCGGAAGCCCTTCATGAGTGACCAGACCCATGTCACGATCGGATTGGTCTTACCTGCCGTCCCGGACGCCCACGATGCCTGCGTGCAGCGCCTGGCCAATTTGCTCAGCGCTCAAGATGGGATTGAAAAGGCCCATCTGGCAGCTCGCACTGCTCCGGGGCCCGACGAACTCTGCATCCACTTCGACTCGACTCGGCTATCCGTCGGAGAGGTCCGAGCGCTCGCGGCACGGGCCGGGGCGGAAATCGAACATCGCTTCGGTCACCTTCTGGTTCGATCCCAGCCATTGCACGCGCGCCAGGCGCTGATGGCGGAAGCACGAATCAAAAGAATCCCCGGCGTACTTGATGCAGGGTTGTCCCCCGCGGGAGTGCTGCGTGTTGAGTTCGATCGACACGTCACCGGTGAAGCCGACCTTCGCGAGGCCGTGTCAAAGATCGGCATTCGGGTCCTCACCCCGGCAGCTGCGCCAGTTCCGGGAGCCGCGGCTCATGAACAGGGCGGACTGTTGGGCGGGCCGTGGGAGCTTCGTTTCGCCATCCTGTGCGGAGCGGCCCTTTTGCTCGGCTGGCTGGTGTCCTGGACGTCGGTCACGCCTTGGCTGACATGGGGCCTTTATCTCGCCGCATATTTCTTTGGTGGGTTCTTCACGTTCCGCGAAGCAATCGCAGACCTGCGCGCCCGTCGCTTTGAGATCGACTTTTTGATGCTCGTGGCGGCTGTCGGGGCAGCGACGCTGGGCGACTGGTTCGAGGGGGCGTTGCTGTTGTTTCTGTTCAGTCTCGGGCATGCCCTGGAACACTATGCCATGGGCCGTGCCAAGCGGGCGATTGAATCGCTGGCCGAACTCGCACCGCAGACAGCACTGGTGCGTCGCGACGGGAAGACCGAAGTGCTTCCCGTGGAGCAGCTGCGGCCCGGAGACATCGCGATCGTCAAGCCGAACGAACGACTTCCGGCGGACGGGTTCGTGGTCAAAGGACAGAGCAGCGTCAATCAGGCTCCGATTACCGGTGAAAGTGTTCCGGTCGAGAAGCAGGCCCTGGATCCGTCGACGCACTCCGTGACGAGCCCGGACCGGCTCGCTGCACAATTCCGGGTCTTCGCCGGAACCATCAATGGCAGCGGAGCCCTGGAGGTGCAAGTCACGAAGCTTGCCAGCGAATCGACGTTGGCACGCGTCGTCAGGATGGTGAGTGAGGCGGAAACACAGAAGTCACCGACGCAACGCTTCGCTGATCGGTTTGAGCGATACTTCGTTCCGGCTGTGCTGGGTTTCGTCGTCCTGCTGCTGTTCGCATGGACCATCATTGACGAGTCCTTCAGTGAATCGTTCTATCGGGCGATGGCGGTATTAGTTGCGGCCAGCCCGTGCGCTCTGGCCATTTCGACGCCCAGTGCCGTCTTGAGCGGAGTGGCGCGGGCGGCACGCGGGGGAGTTCTCTTCAAGGGCGGGGGGCCACTCGAAAACCTGGGGCGGGTGGGCACCATCGCATTCGATAAGACCGGCACCATTACCGAGGGCAAGCCGCGACTGACTGACGTTGTTCCGGCTGACGGGAGCAATGCGGCAGAGTTACTGCGGGTGGCTGTGGCCGTCGAAGCGCTCAGCGATCACCCGCTGGCGGCCGCAGTCGTTCAGGGCGGCAAAGAACGTTTCCCTGGAGAAATTGCGGTCCCGGCTCATGACGTTGAGAGCATCACCGGGCGCGGCGTCAAGGCGACCGTTGATGGCCAGACGGTCTACCTCGGCAAGAGCAACCTGTTCAGCGAAATCGAAGGCCCGGCACTGACTGAGTCCTTGAGAACGTCGGCGGAACATCTTGAAGCGAGCGGTCGGACAACGATGATCGTTCGGTGGGGAGACAAGTACTTGGGTGTCCTGGGGCTGATGGACACGCCTCGTCCAGCAGCAGCTGGCGTCATCGCCCGATTGCGGCAGCTCGGCATCCAGAAAATGCTGATGCTCTCCGGCGACAATCAGCAGGTCGCGAACGCCGTGGCCCAAGATGTAGGACTCGACGAAGCTCGCGGCGACTTGATGCCTGAAGACAAAGTGGCCGTCATCAAGTTGCTTCGGGACTCCTCGGGTGTGGCGATGGTGGGCGATGGCGTGAATGACGCCCCCGCGATGGCCAACGCGACCGTCGGGATCGCCATGGGGGCCGCCGGTTCGCACGTCGCGCTGGAGACGGCCGATGTCGCCCTCATGGCAGACGACCTGAATCATCTGCCGTTTGCTGTCGGCCTCAGCCGTCAAACGAGCCGCATCATCCGCCAAAACCTTTGGATCAGCCTCGGCATGGTCGCCTTCCTTGTTCCAGCAACTCTACTCGGCTTGCGTTTGGGCCCTGCTGTCCTCCTGCATGAGGGGTCAACACTGCTTGTCGTACTCAATGCCCTGCGACTGCTGGCCTACCATGACAAGTAAATCGAGGTACGGAACGAGGCAGCAGTCCTTCGGAGCGGCCCCGGACATAGGACTTAATCACGATCTGTTCTCGAATCCGTTTTCCGACCTCGTCGGGGAAGATCCCTCGTGGCTAGGTTGGGATGGCGGCCTCGATCATTGTGATGAGCGCAGTCTTGATGGGCGCTGAAAGCCTGGGCCACGACTCGACGAACTTGAGCAGTTGCGGATCGACTGGTCGACACTCAAAGCCACCGACTGACTCGCAAGGGCGCGCGTTCCTGCAACCGAGACTGCCACCAAGATTCGCCGTTTGCGGTAAGCGGTCGTCAGCAAGTGCGCTTACAGAATTTGGAATTCCGTCTACGGACAACGATCTGCAACCTTCGGCCGAAAGAGTTCAAAGGTCTTATACCCACCGCCAATGTTCAAAGCGTCGATTCCGTGCTGCAACAGGATTCGTGTCGCCAGGTAGCCGCGTTGCCCGACCTGACAATACGCGTTCACCTTTCGGCCGCGTGGGATCTCGTCCAATCGTGACCGAAGCTCGTCGACCGGGATGTTCACCGCACCCGGAATGTGACCGGCCTCGAATTCTTTCGGTGTGCGCACATCGATCAACAACGGCTCGTCTTCTGATTGACCGGAGAGCACCGCTTCAAGATCCACTTGCGGATGGTCGCCACGCAAGAGCCCGCTCGCTACGAATGCGACCATGTTGATCGGGTCCTTCGCAGAGCCGTACTGCGGAGCATACGACAATTCCGACTCCTCAAGATCAAACACGGTCATTCTGGCCTGAATGGCGATCGCCAGAACGTCGATGCGTTTGTCGACTCCAGCTCCGCCCACGCCTTGTGCGCCGAGCAACCGACCTGAAGACGGATCGAACAGCACCTTGAGCGTCATTCCCTCGGCGCCCGGGTAGTACCCCGCGTGATGCGCGGGGTGGATGTAGACCTTTCGATAGGGGCGATTCAAACGACGGAGCGTTTTCTCCGATGCTCCTGTGGCGGCCGCCGTGTGGTTGAAGAAGCCGAGAATGGCAGTCCCCTGGGTTCCACGAAACTTGACGGAGCGCCCCATGACGTTGTCCGCCGCGATGCGGCCTTGACGATTCGCCGGACCGGCCAGGGGAATCTGTGTTGTATTGCCCGTTACGAAATCTGTGACCTCGATCGTGTCGCCGACGGCGTAAATGTCCGGGTCGGCCGTTTGCAGATACTCGTTGACCTGAATCCCTCCACGCGGGCCGACGGCGAGCCCTGCGTCCACGGCGAGCTTGTTTTCAGGCCGAACTCCGATTCCGAATACCACGAGATCCGCGGGAATCTTCTCTCCAGACGTCAGCCCGACAAGCAACGCGTGACCGGACGGCTCCAGCGACTCGGCGGATTGTCCCAGAACAAGTCGGACGCCCTTCGCGGCGAGCCCCTGAACAATTGGCGTCGTCATTTCCTTATCAAACGGCGTCAGAATCTGGTCGTTCTTTTCCACGATCGTCGTAGTGATTCCACGTCGAACAAAGTTCTCGGCCAGTTCGAGGCTGATAAACCCGCCCCCCAGGAGCACTGCTGATTTGACGCCGTGGTCGATCTGTTCCTTGATCCGGTCTGTGTCTTCCAGGTTCCGCAGCGTAAAAACTCCCGGCAAATCCATGCCGCGAATCGGCGGCCGGAACGGGGCGGCTCCGGTGGCCAGAATCAGCTTGTCATACGATTCGGTGTATTCGCGGCCTGTGACCAGATCGCGGACACGAATGTTCTGTGCCTTCCGGTCGATCGACTCGACCGACGAACGGGTCCTCACATCGAGGTTGAAGCGGGAGCGCAGTCGTTCCGGTGTTGTGACGAGCAGCTTCTCGCGATCCGCGATTTCGCCGCCGATGTAATACGGCAATCCGCAGTTCGCGAAGGAAACATCTGGGCCTCGCTCGAAGACAACAATCTCAGCCTCTTCCGACAGCCGCCTCGCTCGCGCCGCTGCGGACGCTCCTCCTGCTACTCCACCGACAATCACCAGTTTCATGCTGTGTTCCTCCGGAAAATGTGTGTTGCTTTACTGCGGACACGTTTGAGTGGTCGGTTGAGCGGTCTGGTTCCACGGCATCCGGGCCAGGATCATTCCCATTCCGCAGGTATCGGTGACCCCCGCAAACACCAGTCCCGCTCCGACAAACGCGGAGAGCCCGACGAACGCCGGATGCACCAGCCAGGCGAGCACGACCCCAAGGAGCACCAGTGAACCTGCGGCAATCCGGACCTGACGTTCCAGCGAGACCGCCTTTCGGCCGCGAATGACGGGCACCCCCGAGTCCACGCACGCCAGTGTTCCGCCTTCGACATTCACAACGTTCGTGAAGCCTGCCTTCAGAAACTTCTCGCAGGCCTGTTGCCCGCGACTTCCGGAGAGACAGACGACGTAGAGGGGGGCATTCGCTGAGTCGTTCCGCGAACGCATGATCGAGGCTGCATCAAGTTGGTCCAGCGGAACATTTCGGGCAAACTCGACGTGCACCTCCTCAAACTCGACCGGCGTGCGGACGTCGATCAGTTCGAGGCGTTTGCCTTCTTTCCACAGGGCAGCGAGCTGCTGGGGGCGAATACTGGTGATGTTCATGGTTTCCTCCAAAAGTTTGGCTCGCACGCGACGGGTGCCGCTGTCAGTCCGACATGTCCCGACACGACGACAAACATGTCCCCAAAAAACTCCGTCACTTTCCCCCGAAGCGTGCTTCGACACAGCCCATCAGGCTGGCCAGGTGCGTTTCGACAACCTGGTAATACGTGTTCCTCCCCTCCTTCTCGCTCGCGAGAAAGCCGCACCGTTGCATGAGCCGGAGATGTTCCGAGGCCATGTGGCTGGGAATCTCGCAGGCCTCGGCCAGCTCCCCGACCGTGAACCGGTCCTGAAGCAGCATCTGCACCATCCGCAGCCGATGCGGATGGGCGAGCGTCTTCAGGCACTCGGCAGCCTGCGCAAGGCCCGCAAGGGGCGTGAGCTTGACCCGATTCTTCGATTTCAACGCCGTCGACATGCTGATCTCCTCCATGCAGAATATGTCGTAATGTCCCGACATTTCAAGCAGTCAATTTTCCCTGTTGGGGCGATTTACGGCCGGTTACGGAAGCAAATCGGGCGAGCGGAGGGTGGAAAATCACCGCCAGCCATATATCGTCGCAGCATGTACTTTGGAACGTGATTACACATTCATTGAACAGCGCTTGGACCCTCCAAACGCTATCGACTTGTGTCTCCGCGGGCTGCACAACACGAGTCTGCTCGAATGCGTCCCTGGTTTCGCATTCAGTCGAGCCCGAGTGCCGGTTACGTCGAGACTGCCGCCTCGATCATCGTGATGAGAGCGGTCCTGATCGGCAGCGAGAGTCGAGGCCAGGCGTCGAAGATGACGAGCAACTGAGCATCGAGCTGTTGCCGGTCAATGACAGTCACTGACTCGCAAAGTCGAGCGTTCCTGCAACCCGGACTGCAACCAGAATTTGGCGTTTGCTGTAAGCCGTTGTCAGCAAGAGCAGTTGCAGAAAGCGGGTTTTCGTCTACGGAACCGAAGGGCCCTTAATCGATGAGGACGTCTTCAACCTCAGTGACCTCCTTTTTCATCTTTGCGGCAGTACGCCGATCAAAGTGCGGAAGAGGACCCGCGACCCAGATTCGCCGATGATTCGCCTCAGCTTTCGCGACATTTGGTGGTACTGCTACCTCGAACAGACGCATCTGGACTCGTCCTTCTTTCGATTGGAGGACCCCTTTCGCGGCCGCAAGAGTCAAGATGCAATGCGATTCTTCACCGGTTTGCATTCCGAACGCTTGAGCCAGTTCGAAACTGAGCTCTATCGGACAATCGATCAGCAGCAGGGGAAGCGCGAGGCGGTTCGTCAAATTCGGGAGTTCATGACTCGCTTCGAGCTGGGATCGGAATTTGACGTGACTGGGCAGATCAATGAGGCGCAGGGTGAACTGCAAGAGGCGGAGGCGCGACGAATTCGGCTGGAAGAGGACCGCGATGCGAGCGTCCATCCGACGGACCCCCTGCGGGAACGGCTGCGCTCCATGGGTTTGCAGATCGCCGACATCCATGCCGCGATCCGCGGCACCGAAGAGGCTATCGCGGAACAACGTGCACTCCGCGCGGAGCTCATCACGACCAAAGTGAAAGTCGATCGTACCGAGCAGGCCGGAAGGCTGCTGGAAGGCGTTGACTATCTCCGTTGTCCCCAGTGTGGCGTTGATATCGCAGATCGGGTTCTCCGACCGGATCAGTGCCGACTCTGTGGAAGTGATCCGGTCGAGCGGTCCAGCGTTCCGAGTCTTGAACTCGAAGCGATGCGCCGGGAATTGAATGATCGAATCGATCAGATCGCCGACTCAATTGAACGTCGAGAGCGGGGGCTGGGACGCAGCAGACGACAGCTTGAGCAGCTGCGGGCGGAGAAGCGACGGCTGGACCAGACGCTTCAGCGTGAACTGGCCCGTTACGACTCCGCTTTTGTGGAGAGCGTGCGCGAGCTCGATCGTGAGATCGCCACACTGACCGAGCGACTCCGTTCACTGGCGAAACTGCAGGAGATGCCCCGAGCGATCAGCACCTTGGAACAACAGGCCGGGGCACTCCAAGGAGACATCGACAATCTGAGAAGCGCGATCGACGAAGAACGACTGAGGTTGCGGCACGCTGACAGAAACGTGGCTGCAATTGCCGCTGCCTTTCGCGACATCATGCTATCGATTGGCTTCCCAGGAGTGGTTGACACCGACGAAGTCGTGATCGATCCGCGTAACTGGAAGCCAGTTGTTTTGCATCAAGGACAAGAATGGAGCTTCTGGGATGCGGGAAGCGGTGGAAAAAAGACTCTTTTCAATGTCTGTTATGCTTTGGCCGTCCACACCGCGGCTCGACAGCGGGGAATGCCTGTCCCTAACGTCCTCATCATCGACAGCCCGACGAAGAACATCAGTGACGATGAGAACCCCGAGCTCGTTAAGTCGCTGTACAACGAGATCTATCGCCTCGCCTCGTCAGACCGACGCCATCCGACGCAGCTGCTGCTAATTGATTCGGACATGGTACTTCCAGAGGTGCCTATTGAGGGATTCGTTCAGCGCCATCTCGCAGGCACGGACGATGCTCCCAGCTTGATTCCGTACTATAGCGGTCCTTGACGAGCGACGACCTTTGACGCTTCATGCGGTTGAGATAGCGAGTTCGCATGTTTGCCGGAGCGGATAGTGCTTCGCTGCACCTGGCCTGAAGGCAGGGTTCCGAGCAACGAGAACACCGGAGGTTGACTCGCGGTTCCGGCTTGGGTGAACGTGTGCCGTCAAAACACGTCCACATTCCCTCTCAAGGCAAGGGACCTGCTCGCTTCTGATGCGAGCCGTGGCTCGGAAAATCCGCGGGGTCCGGGGCAGCGCCCCGAAACGCGAGCTCAAATCGAGAAACCGTCCAGCTGCACGACAGGATCGAGCAGGCGGAAGAGCCGTCGGAAGGCAGGACGGGCGCAAGATTCGGAAGATCGCCCCCCAAGGGACCGTTAACCAGGAGCGCGCAGCCAGCCGATTCTGACGGTTGCTCCGCAAATGTCGGCAAAACGGCGAGACGGTCGGGCACCTCTAGCGACGAGCGTATGCCGGCTGACGGGCAGCGGCGGGATTTCCGATACGAAAGGCATGCGCTTGGATGCGCGTTCTTTGAGCCATGGAAGGTAGCGTGGATCGGATCCGCCCGATCGTCGGCATTCTCACGGGCATCGCCTGCCTGATGCAGACGGCGTATCCCCGGTGCTGCGCCGCGGCCACGCCGCTGGTCTGTGCCGCTGCGGAACGGGCCGAAATATGCCACGGCTGTCGGTGCTGTGGTGGTGGCTGCAATGGTCCTCGCGATCACGGGCACGAACGTCCCGCGGACGGCTCGAAACGGTGTCCGTTCTGCCGCGGCCAGGTGCTGCCAGCAACCATGCGTGATTGCGACGGCGCCCCGGTGGACGAGCCGATCACGCTCCGGATCGCAACCGAATCACTCAAACCGACATTGTCGTCTTTCCTGGTCACCTCCAATCAATTCAACGCGTGGTCTCCGGCGGTAATTGGAACGCCGCGGATGCAGGTCTAGCGCCGTTGCGCGCTCATCCGTTCCTGCGTCCCCGGCTCCTTTCTTGGACGGCAACCGCCATGCACCAGCGCGTACGACTGTGGTTCGTTTCCGGCTTCATCGGCCTCTCTTCGCTCGGCTGCCAGACGGCGGCCCGGCATTCGGCGAGGTCCTCGCCACCTCCAGCACACATGCGCGTCGCACCGGAGGCTCCGGCGATTGCGGCTTCGCCGATTCCCGAAACAGATCTCGGGAAGGCGACGGACGATTCGTCGCCGGCCGATAGCGATCAAGAGCCACTGAGCGACATCCGACTGACCGCCGCAGAGGAGGACACCGTCGCAGGGTCACCCTCGGTGTCGCTGCAGTATCTTGAGTCGGTCGCCCTGGCGAACAACCCCGCGATCCGGCAGGCATCCGCGGCCGCGTACAAAGCCATGGGGGCCCGACAGCAAGTCGGGCTCTTGCCCAACCCTACCGTGGGATACTTCGGCGAGCAGCTGGGAGACGCCGGCACCGATCAGCATGGCGTCTCGCTGACGCAAACGATCGTGCTCGGCGACAAACTGGCGTTGAACGCCTGCGTTCTGAGCCAGAGCGTGCAAGCGCAACTGTGGGAACTGGAAGCCCAGCGTTACCGCGTCCTGACGGACGTCCGGTTGCGATACTACGACGCCATGGCGGCGCAGCAGCGGCTGCGTGCGGCCGAGGAGTTCATCCCGGTCGCTCAACGAGGTGTTGAGATCGCGCGAAGTCGTAAGGAAGCGGCAGAAGGTGCGCAGCCAGAAGTCCTCCAGGCCGAGATTCAGCAGAACGAACTGGAGTTGTTGCAGCAACGGGCGACGTACGCATTCCAGGCGGCCTGGAAGGAGCTATCGGCGACTGTCGGACAACCGCGGATGCTTCCGACGGAACTGGCCGTGCCCAATCCGCCATCGACGGACCCTCGCGACTGGGAGGACGCGTACAATTCCATCGTAGCGCGGAGCCCGGAGCTGCGGGCCGCGAATTCGCGGATCGCCCGCGCGTCTATGAACCTTCGCCGGCAGCAAGCCCAACCCATCCCGAACCTGGAACTGCAGCTCGGATTCGGCCGCGACCTCGGAACGGACTCGGAGTTTGGGCGGGTTCAGGCGGGAATGCCGATTCCCGTCTTCAACGACAATAGGGGTAACATTTCGACCGCGGAGGCGGAGTATTGCCGGGCCTTCCACGACCGCGAGAGGTTGCAGATGTCGGTCCGGGCCCGGTTGGCAAGGGCAGCCCAGGAGTTCGATTCTGCTCGCGCCGCGGTCCGACGTTATGACGAGGCCATCTTGCCGAAGGCGAGCGAGAGCCTGCGGCTGAGCGAGCAAGCGTACGAGACCGGCGAATTCAACTTCCTGCAGGTCTTAATCGCGCGGCGAACCTACTTCGATACGACGCTGCAGGCAATCGATGCCAGGCGGGAGCTGGCCCAGGCGGCCGCCACGGTCGACGGTCTGTTACTGTCCGGCGGGCTCGCCGACGTCCCCGACGCAGGGGAGGACGATTCCTTACGAGGGCAGGCCTTGGACGGCCAGTGACGAGGCAGGAATCCAAGGGAGTTCGACTTTTTTGTTTGCGGACAACTCCAATGCTTCCGTCTGATGTCACAAGCGGCGACCCTCTCCCGGCTTACGGACAAGAATGCAGGAACGAATCGGCCCTTGGGTCGGACGGGGCGGCTGGAATCTGTTATAGGCATGCCATGCTTGCACCGATATAATCCGCAGATCTTGTGCCCAGGAGCGTTCGTGATTCTCCGTTTGCTACTGCTGCTGCCCGCGTTCGGAATGCAGGTCATTCCGGCGGCGGCTGCGTCGTGGCAATTGTGTATCTGCGAACAGGGCTCGGTGTGCATCGACGGCGGCGCCCACACCTGCAAGTGCTGTAAGGATGAATCAGCCGCGAAATGCCACTGCTGCGACGATGAGGCATGCCACGCCGATTGCCCTGCGTCGCTGGCCCAGATGTCCAACGAGCCACGCGGCTGCTCGCACATCCCGCTTGTCGGCGAACAGCCGCCCCGCATCGGCACCCCCCGATTCGTCGACGCGCCGCTCGCCGTGCATGCGGATGCTATCATCGCCTTGCCGAGCGAACTGGCGCAGGGCACTTGCGTCGTTGTCCAGCGTCTGGCGATGACGGCGACCGGGCCTATGTCTTGCTCCCCGGTCGCATTGCGCGCCACGGCAGTCATTCGCTGCTAGGCGATTCTCTCTCGACAGTTTTCTTGACCAAGCGGCGATCGCTCTTCGATCCCCGTGTGCCGCGGCCAGTTTCATCACGGCCGCCAATCGATCCCTGATGACGCCGTCAGCCCCTTTGTGGTCGACGGCTCTGAACGCAAACGGAGGACGTATGTCCGTTTCCACGCTCGACGGTTCACCGTCGATCCCTGTCCCGCCAGCCACACTGCCGCCGGCCGCTACCCAGCCCGCGCGTAGTTGGGCGCGTCGCGCCGCAGGAATGCTTCCGAACATTGTCGTCTTCTCCGGCTTGGGGGCTGTGCTGTACTTCGGTCACCGTACCGGGTGGGAGTTGCCGCGGCTCTCGGCCATCGTCGGGACGGCGGCCGCGCCGACGGACGACTGGTGCGAGGAGCACCTCGTTCCCGAGTCGCAGTGCGTCGAATGCAACAAGGACCTGTTCCCGCGGCCCAAGGAATTCGGCTTTTGCCGGACGCACGGGGTCGCCGAGTGCGTGCTCGATCATCCCGAACTGGCGCAAACGCACGAAGCGCCGCAACTCCCCAAATACGATACGGCGAAAGCCATTTCGCTCCTTCCGCGGCCGGAGAACAATAGCCGCAATACGCTCCATAAGATGCTCGTGCAGTTCGCCTCCGCCCAGGCCGCGGCGAAAGCCGGAATCGACGTGGACGTCGTCCAGGAGCGGTCGATCACCGAAGCACTCGCGAGCAGCGGGGAAGTGCGGTTCGATCCGACGCGGGTCGCCCATCTTTCGACGAAAGCCCCGGGCTCGGTCGCGGCTGTCCTGAAAAAGAAAGGGGATCGCGTCAAGGCCGGAGAGGTCGTCGCCCTGATTGACGCCGCAAGCGTCGGGCAAGCCAAGTCACAATTGTTGCAAGCGATCGTGCAAATGCAGCTGACGGAGACGACGGTCGAGCGGCTCAAAGGAGCCACCGCCAATGGGGCCATCTCGAAAAAATCGCTCATCGAAGCCGAGAGCGAGCACAAGCAGGCCGAAATCGCATTTTTGGCGGCACGGCAGACGCTCTCGAACCTCGGGTTCGTCGTTCCGGCCGACGTCGAACGCCACGACGCGAAGCAGGTGTCAGAGGAACTGCAATTGCTCGGCGTCCCAGCCGAAATTGAGATCCCGAATGGCGGTCGTCAGCTGGCGAACCTGTTGCCAATGCGATCAGTGTTCGAAGGAACGATCGTCGCGGCTGATGTGGCCCGAGGCGAAGTCGTCGACGCCGCGAAGTCACTGTTCACAGTGGCGGATCCGAGCAGCATGTGGCTGATCCTGAACGTCCGCCAAGAGGACGCCCGCTTGGTCAAAGAAGGTTTGCCGGTGGCATTCCAGCCCGACGACGGCACGCCGGAAGTACGGGGGTGCGTGTCGTGGCTCAGCCCGGTGGTCGACGAGCGGACGCGGACGCTCGAAGTCCGCGTCGCGATCGAGAACGCGGACGGGCGACTCCGCGACAACACGTTCGGAACCGGCCGCATCATCCTGAGGGAAGAACCCAACGCGATCACCGTGCCGCTGAAGTCGGTGCAGTCGACGAGCGACGCGCACTTCGTATTCGTGCGGGACAAGGACTACCTCAAGGAAGGAGCACACAAGGTCTTCCACGTACGCCAGGTGCGGATCGGCGGAAAGAACGGTGACCACATCGAATTGCTCGCGGGCGTCTTGCCGGGCGAAATAGTCGCGACGGAGGGAAGCGGTGCGATCCTCGCGCAGCTGCTGCGGAGCAGCTTCGGCGCGGGCTGCGGTTGCCACGAGGAATAGACCACATGGACGTTCTCAACCGCATCATCGACTTTTCGCTACACAACCGGGTGCTCGTCGTCCTCGGCGTCGTCGCGGCTGCCGTCGCCGGCGTGTTCTCGCTGCAGCACATCGACGTCGACGCGTTCCCGGACACGACGCCGGTGCAGGTCCAGATCAACACCGTCGCCCCGGCCCTCAGTCCTGAGGAGATGGAGAGGCAGATCACGTTCCCGGTCGAACAAGCGATCAGCGGGCTGCCCGGTCTCGAAGAGATGCGGTCGATCTCCAAGTTCGGGCTCTCGCAGGTCGTCGTGATTTTCGAAGATGGGACGGACATCTACTTCGCTCGACAACTCATCAACGAGCGACTGGCCACAATCGATATTCCGGCCGGCATCGGCAGGCCCAAGATGGGTCCGGTCGCGACCGGCCTTGGCGAGGTCTTCCATTACGTGGTCACTGGTCAAGGAACGGATCCCACGGACCTGCGGACGATTCACGACTGGACGATCAAGCCGCCGCTGCGCACCGTGCAGGGGACCGCCGAGATCAACAGCTGGGGCGGCTACGAGAAGCAGTACCAGGTCCGCATCGACCCCAACAAGCTGATCAAGCACGGGCTGACATTTGAGGAAGTCACGGCCGCGGTGCAGCGCAACAACTTCAACGTCGGCGGCGGCAACATCTCGCAGGAGAGCGGGATGCTCCTGGTCCAAGGGCTTGGCCGGACTGTGGGCGTAGACGAACTGCGGCAGATCGTCCTCGCTTCCGAAGATGGCGTGCCGGTGCAGTTGCGGGACGTCGCCGAGGTCGTCATCGGACATGAGATCCGGCGGGGCGCGGTCACGGCGAACGGCAAAGGCGAAGTCGTCCTCGGGCTCGGCTTCATGCTGATGGGCGAAAACAGCCATGAGGTGACTTGGGCGATGAAGGACAAGCTCGCGTCGCTGCAGGCCACCCTGCCGGCCAACGTGCAGGTCAAACCGGTCTACGACCGCACCGAACTTGTCGACTTCGTCATCCATACCGTCCGCAACAACCTCTTGGAAGGCGGTCTGTTCGTCGTTGCCGTGCTGTTCGCGTTTCTCGGCAACCTGCGGGCTGCGATAATTGTCGCACTGGCGATCCCGCTGTCGATGCTCTTCGCCTTTTCAGGCATGTACCGGTTTGGCATCGCGGCCAGCCTGCTCAGCCTGGGCGCGATCGACTTCGGCATGGTCGTCGACAGCTCGGTCGTGATGATCGAGAACTGCGTGCGGCACTTGGCACACGACTCGAACGGCCGCAAGAGCCGCCTGGAGATCATCCGGGACGCGGCCGTCGAGGTCCGCGGGCCGACGATGTTCGGCGAACTGATCATCATGATCGTCTACCTGCCGATCCTTACCCTGGAGGGGATCGAGGGCAAGATGTTCCGGCCGATGGCGCTCACGGTCATCTTCGCGCTCATGGGCTCCATGGTCCTGTCGCTGACGCTGATGCCAGTGCTGGCCAGCATCCTGCTCCCCAAGAAGATCGAGGAACGCGAACCGTGGCTGATGCGGGTGGCCCACGCCATCCACTATCCGATCCTGCAGTTCGCAATGCATCACAAGCTCGCGGTCATGGGCTTCGCGGCCACGGTCCTGATCCTGGCCTTCGGCATGATCGCCCCGAACCTCGGCTCGGAGTTCGTGCCGAAGCTCTCGGAGGGGGCCATCGTCGCCGGCGTGATCCGCCTCGCCGGGACGGATCTGCAAGAGTCGATTCGCTCGAACACGCACATGGAGAAGGCGTTGCTCGCGGAATTCCCCGACGAAATCGAGAACGTCTGGAGCCGCGTCGGCACGGCCGAAGTGGCGACCGATCCGATGGGCGTCGAGCTGACTGACATCTTCATCACACTCAAACCACGCTCGGCGTGGACGAAGGCCCACACCCAGGCCGAACTCACGGAGAAGCTGGAAAAGCTCCTTCGCGAGTTTCCCGGAACGAAGCTGGGGTTCTCGCAGCCCATCGAAATGCGGATCAACGAAATGGTCTCGGGCGTCCGGTCGGACCTCGGCGTGAAGCTCTTCGGCGACGACTTTGACCAACTAGTGAAGACGGCCCAGGAAATCGAAACCGTGCTGCGTTCGATTCCGGGCGCGGCGGACCTTAACACCGAGCAAGTCACCGGCCAGCCGATGGTGCAGATCAAGGTCAAGCAGGACCAGCTCGCGCGCTACGGCGTGTCGGCCCAGACCGTGCTCGACTTCGTCGAATCGATCGGCAGCAAACCGCTCGGTGAAATCGTCGAGGGGCAGCTGCGATTCCCCCTCATCGCGCGCTTGCCGGAAGACATCCGACAGAGCCCGGAGTCGATCGGTGCGATGCTCATCGCCACCCCGGCCGGGGAGCGGATCCCGCTCACGCGGCTGGCCGCCGTCGAAGTCGTCGAAGGACCGTCAACCATCACGCGCGAGTGGGGACAGCGGCGGATCACGATGACGGCCAACGTCCGCGGGCGGGACCTGGGCAGCTTCGTCGCCGAGGCGCAGCGTAAGATCGCCGAGAGGGTGGCGCTCCCACCCGGCCGGTACCGAGTCGAGTACGGCGGCCAGTTCGAGAATCTCGAACGGGCGAGGACGCGGTTGCTCGTCGTCGTGCCGCTAGCGCTCGTCTTGATCTTCATTCTGCTCTACCTCACGTACCACAACGTCGTCGACGCCCTGCGTGTCTTCACCGGCATTCCCTTCGCCTGGGTGGGCGGCATCTTCGCGCTCTGGCTGCGGGACATGCCGTTCTCGATCTCGGCGGGCGTCGGTTTCATCGCCATGTCGGGCGTCGCTGTCCTCGACGACATGATCCTGGTGTCGTATATCCGCCAGCTGCGCCAGCAGGGCCTTCCGCTTGACGAGGCCGTGACGCAAGCGGCCATCACGCGGTTGCGTCCCGTCCTGATGACGACGCTCGTCGCGAGCCTCGGCTTCCTGCCAATGGCCTTTAGCGAAGGAATGGGCGCGGAAGTGCAGCGCCCCTTGGCGACCGTCGTCATCGGCGGCGTGCTGGGGGCGATGGTGATGTCGCTGCTCGTCCTGCGCGTGCTGTACCTGATCTTCAACGCACCCGTGGAGCGGCACCGCCGCGATCGGGCGCACGAGGAAGAAACCCCCGACGAGGCACTCGTTGCTGCCTCGTCATCGAGTTTGTCGTTTTCGAACGGAGTTCACCGATGAAGTTTCGAACGTGGATCATCACTTCGACCGCGGTTGCGCTGGCGGCCGTCATGGGATGCGGGAAGGCCGGCACACAGCCGGCGGCGGGCACGGCCGACGTCGCCGCGAAGGAAGGCGCCTCGTCGGAAGCAGGCCACATCCACGACGGGTGGTGGTGCACCGAACACGGCGTCCCGGAAGACATCTGCGGCTTGTGCAGCAGCAAGGTCGCCGCCGAGATGCAGAAGAAGGGTGACTGGTGCAAAGAGCATGACCGACCCGAGTCGCAGTGCTTCCTGTGTCACCCGGAACTCGAAGCGAAATTCGCTGCGCAGTACGAAGCGAAATACGGCAAGAAGCCACCGAAGCGCGAGGGATAAGGCCGGTCAGTCTCCTTGTGGAGGGATTGCGATGAGCCTCGCGAAAGAGATTGCGAAGTTCGCCTGCGGTGCCGAAGCGTTCCACGCCTGCATGCATGGCTATCTGTGGCTGTCCGGAACGAATCTCGAAGTGTTTGGGATCCATCAGACGCCGCTGTGGAATGCCCTCGGGGGCGTCATCAACGGTTTGGCCTCGCTCTCGCTGGGAATCTATGCGTGGCGAGGGGCCGGACGGTCCGCCGTCGCGCAATGACCTTCGGCCGCCGCAGGATTTCGAACGGAGGTTATCGAAGAAGTTTCGAACGTGGATCGCCGGCTTCGGCCGCGGCCCCGGTCACGACCGTCATGGGATGCAGGAAGTTCTGGTACGCAGCAGGCAGCAAACGTGTCAACGCCACCCTCCTTTAGTCGAAGAGCATTGCAGGGGTTGGCGATTATCGCCTGCTGCCTGCCGCAGCAGGGCTGCATGTGCGGCTGCTCAAGTTCGGCTACACAGATGCTGACGCCAGCGCTGAAGCCGCAGAAGTTGGCTCTTACCCGAGATCCCGCCGTGGATAACAGGTTCATTTTCACCGCCAGGATTGGCAAAGAACAAGAAGGGATTCCGAGATGAAAACTTTCCAAGTAATGGTCATGTCGATGACGCTGTGCGCCGTCTGCGGTTTCGACGCGATCTCAACCGCGGGGGAGCCTCAGCCCACCATCGTAACGGTCAAAAAGCTCTGCCCGACGTGCGGCAAGAAGATCGTGCAGAAACTTTCTCAGATGCCCCAGGTTGCCGAGGCAACGATGAGCGTCGAAGAGCGAACCTTGCGAGTCCGGTGTGCTCCGGGCGGCTCCGTATCACCCCGGGCCGTGTGGGAGGCCGTCGAAAGCGGCGGGGAACAGCCGGTGAAGATTCAGTGCCCGGCAGGCACGTTCACAAGCAAGCCGCGCGAATAGAACCGTGAGTCACTGCGACGCCGAGGGACGCTCGAGAGCCAAAATGTGCCTAGTCCGCATGCACTCGGGCACCTCCGGCGGCGTATGTCGCCGGAGGCGTCCAAGGGCGAACTCGCCCCGTGCCAAATCGTGAGGCTTCAAGACGAACAGAAAACTCGATGATGCAGCACGTTGATCTTCGCGTCGCCAACCTCGACTGTGAGCATGATGCGTCCCGACTTCGCAGGGGGCTTGCGCAAACGCCCGGAATCGAAGTCGTTCGCATCTCTTCGTCCGCGGCCAAGGTCCGCCTTGCCTTCGATGAAGAACGGACCTCGCGTGAGACGGTCGAATCGCGGCTTGCCGAGATCGGGTTCCCGGTATCAGCAGAGCGAGGCAGGCCACCGGCGGTTAGGCCGTGGAACAACCCAAAGGTGATCACTTCGGTCCTGGCCGGCCTGCTGCTGTTGCTGGCGTGGATCGCATCGCTCGTCGACTTGCCGGAAGGCCTGAGTACCGGCGGCTACTTGCTGGCGGTGCTCATCGGCGGATTCTATTTCGGTCGCGAGGCCATTCAGGACCTGCTGTTCGAGCGGCGGATCGGCATCGAGCTGCTCATGGGCGTCGCCGCCATCGTGGCCTTCGCGCTCAGGCAGGCGGGTGAGTCCGCCATGCTGGTGTTCCTGTATTCGATCAGTGAAGCCCTGGAAGGCTATACGGAAGAGAAAACGCGGTCTGCGATCAAAGCGCTGATGGATCTGACTCCGAAACGGGCGACGGTGCGGCGCGACGGACGACAGATCGAAATCCCGGTCGAAGAATTGCAGGTCGGCGACGTGTTCCTTGTGCGACCTGGCGAGGCGGTGCCGACCGACGGCAAGGTCCTGTCCGGCCGGTCAAGCGTCAATCAGGCGCCGGTCACCGGCGAAAGCGTCCCAGTCGAGAAGGAAGCAGGCAGCTCTGTGTTCGCTGGCAGCATCAACGGCGAAGGCGCCTTGGATGTTCGTGCTGAAAAGACGTTCGCGGAAAACACCATCTCGCGCATCATCGAGATGGTGGAAGAAGCGCAGGAGAAGAAAGGCCAGAGTCAGCGTTTCATCGAGAGGTTTGGCGCATGGTACAGCCCCGCTGTCCTCGTCATCGGCGTCTCACTTGGAATCCTGTCCCCGCTTCTGCTTGACGCGGAGTGGCTTACCGCGTTGACGAGGGCGACGGTGTTCATTGTCGCCGCCGCCCCGTGCGCGCTGGTTATTTCGATTCCCATCACCTTGGTCGCGTCCCTTGGTACGGGCGCGCGGATGGGCGTTTTGATCAAGGGCGGAATTCATGTCGAGCAATTGGCGAACGTGACGGTCGTCGCCTTGGACAAAACGGGCACCATCACGCGTGGACAGCCGGACGTGACCGACGTCGTTTCCGGCGATGAAGCGGCTTTCCCGAACAATGTCCTGCTGTCTGTGGCCGCAGCCATTGAAGCGAGTAGCCAGCATCCCTTGGCGCGAGCGATCGTCCGGCGTTCGGAAGCCGACGGAATCGCGTCCGCGTCGGTCGAAGATTTCCGTTCGATCACCGGCGCCGGGGCCACGGCACGTTATCAAGGGACGATCGTCTACATAGGGAAGCCCGAGTTCTTCGAACGGGAACTCCATGCCGACCTGGGACAGATTGCCGGGACAATCACACGCCTGCAGGCCGAGGGCAAGACGGTGGTCCTGCTCGGGGAGAAAGCGCGAGCCTGGGGACTAATTGCCGTTCGTGACAACGTTCGAGCGAACGCGCGCGAGGCCGTTCGTGCGCTGCGTGACGCCGGTGTCAAGAAAGTGGTCATGCTTACCGGCGACAATGCCCTGGCGGCGCGTGTCATCGCGGATGAAGTAGGCGTCAACGAGGTATTCGCTGATCTCAAGCCGGAAGACAAAGTTACGAAGGTGCGAGAGCTCACGGACAAGCATGGTCGGGTGGCGATGGTCGGCGATGGTGTTAATGACGCGCCCGCGCTTGCTCAGGCCGCGGTTGGAGTCGCGATGGGGGCGGCTGGCACGGATGTCGCCCTGGAGACAGCGGACGTGGCGTTGATGGCCGATGATCTAGAGAAGCTGGTCTATGCCCTGCGGCTGGCGAAGAGAACTCAGAAGATTGTCACGCAAAACCTCGTATTGTCGGTGGTCGTCACAGCGGTTCTGGTCGTCGGTGCACTGATGGGGAGTTTTTCATTACCTGTCGCGGTTATCGGTCATGAACTCAGTGAACTCTTTGTCATCGTGAATGGCCTGAGGATGTTGAAAAGTTAGGGGTCTCTCTCGCTTCCTCGGGGTGTACGTCAAATCGGCCGTTGAAGCGGCACACCCCTGGAGGTGGTTCCATCAGCTGTCGATCGTGATCGCAATATCCCGTCCGAAGCTCGTCAACATGCCCGGAAACTCAGGGAGTTTGCAGCACTCTCACATCTGACGCTTTAACCACATCCGAGCAGTCGTTGTTTGCATCAGGCGGGGTGTGAATTGCTGTTAGGCTTTGGCAAGGCTGCCTCAACAATTGACACAATCGCGGCACGAATCGACGGGGGAAGATCGCCCCAAACAGAGTCGATCAGGTCAAGTTGCTTATTCGCGTAAGCGTCAGGTTGAGTCACATCGCGACAATCAGCGGCCTCGGCGCACTCCCATAACGCTGCGCGCTCTTCCCCAGACTTCCATAACACGTTACCCGTCAACTCCTTCGCAAGATCCGTATTCGGTCTACGGAACCGAAGGTTGGAGGTTCGAGCCCTCCGGGGTGTACCTAGGGCCGCAACGACATACGTCGAGCGGCCCTTTTTGTTGCCCCCAAAGTGTCCCCACTTTTTTTGGGTACCGTTGGGTCCAGGTCACGCTGCCGGAGCTTCTGGCCCGGCGTTCACCGGCTTCCCCAGGAGACGCTGCAGGACAGCCGCATCTTGCTGGATGTCGCCGGGGGCATAGTGCTTCCGAGTCGTCTCCCAGGATGAGTGCCGCATCACCCGGCAGATCACCAACGGGGGGGCCCCCGCGTCCCGCATGCGTTCCCCGCATGACCGGCGATGAGCATGAGCTGACGCGTACTTCGTTGGCCGTCCGGTCCGTTCGTCAGCCGGGCCGACGTTCAACTGCACCCGGTTCCGGGTCGCTCCTGCCAGCTTTTCACGAGCTTGAAACGGATTTCGGAGCGATCGAACTGGATCGAAGGCGTCATGCTGAGGGCGCGACGAATCCGGTTGTCGTCCTCGCGCACGGCGATGATGCCTTCGACCGTCTGTCCGGCTTCGGCCAACGCCTCCTGAACGTACTCCATGAAGTGGAGTGTCTGTCGCCGGGGCAGTCGAGCTACCGAAAATCCCGCGACTTCGGCAGAGCCGACTCGATCCAGCCTGACAAATCCTCGATCCGGTCGACGATCACGTGAATCACGCCATGCTGCCGTTGCACCATGCCGCGGGCGAGCATCAGCCTGGACGTACGTGCTGGCTTGTGGAATCGTTCCCACGTCCCGGCGTGGACGAGAAGATTGACGTGCCCGCATTCGTCTTCCAGCGTGCAGAATGTAATCCCGCTCGCGGTTCCCGGCCGTTGCCGCAGAAGCACCAGGCCCGCGACCTTCACCCGTCGATCCTCGGGCCAATCGGCCAGGCCGCTCGATGGTGTGACCCCGAGGTTGTCGAGTTCATGCCGCAGGAAAGTCAGCGGGTGATTGCGAAGCGACAGCCCGGTCGTGCGATAATCGGCCAGCACATGGTCCCATGCGTGCATCTGCCCCAGCGGCGGGGTCGGTGCATCATCGGCTTGAAACTCCAGGGGGCCGGAGGCAGCCTGTTCGAGGGCTTGCCAATAGCCCTGGCGACGATCGAGCTGGAGCGAACCGAACGCATCCGCTTGAGCCAGGCGGGCAAGGACCGGCCGGCCCAGGTGTGTTCGCTGTCGGAATTCCGCGAGCGAGCGAAAGGGGCCGGACGAGCGCGCCGCCATGATCTGCTCGACAGCCTTGGCCGGCATGCCGCTCACCATGCAGAAGCCGAGGCGGACGGCCGCCTGGCCGGAACCGGCAGGCTTTTCGAGCGTGCATTCCCAACTGCTCGCATTCACGTCGACGGGATGCACGGCCACGCCGTGCTGACGGGCATCCGAGACGAGTTGGGCCGGTGCATAGAAACCCATCGGCTGGGCATTGAGGATCGCCGCCAAGAACGCATCGGGGAAATAACACTTGAGCCAGGACGAGACGTAGACGAGCAGCGCAAATGACGCGGCGTGGCTTTCCGGGAAGCCGTAGCTTCCGAACCCTTCGAGCTGCCGGTACAGGCGCTCGGCATAGTCCGCGTCATAGCCCTTCATCAGCATGCCGGCGATGAGCTTGGTCTTGAACGGACCCAGGCCCCCTTTTCTCTTCCACGCCGCCATCGCCCTTCGGAGTTGGTCCGACTCGCCTGGCGTGAAGCCCGCCGCGACGACGGCCAGCTTCATGGCCTGTTCCTGGAAGAGCGGCACGCCCAGCGTCTTGCTCAGCACACGCTCAACCTCCCTGCTGGGATAGGTGATCTTCTCCTCGCCGCAGCGGCGCTTGAGATAGGGATGCACCATGTCGCCCTGAATGGGCCCCGGCCTGACAATCGCCACTTCGATCACCAGGTCGTAGAACTCTTTGGGCTTGAGCCGCGGCAGCATCGCCATCTGAGCCCGGGATTCGATCTGGAAGACGCCGAGCGTATCTGCCCGCTGGATCATCCGGTACACGGCCGCATCTTCCTTCGGCACGTTCGCGAGCGTCAGCTCTCGTCCATAAGTGTGTTCGATGAGCTGGAACGCCTTCCGAATCGCGGTCAGCATTCCGAGCGCCAGGCAATCCACTTTCAGGATGCCCAGTTCGTCCAGGTCATCCTTATCCCATTGGATGACCGTCCTGCCCGGCATGCTCGCATTCTCAATGGGGACCAGTTCGCAGAGCGGCCGATGCGACAGCACCATGCCGCCCACGTGCTGGCTGAGGTGTCGCGGAAAGCCCAGGAGATCCTTCAGCAGAAACTTGAACTGCCGCATGATCCGGGAGCCCGGATCGACGCCGGCCTCGTGGAAGCGCCGGTCAAAGGTGCTGGCATCCTCGGCATAATGCTCCATCACTCCGGCCATCCGGCCGGCCTGGTCGAGCGACATGCCCATGGCTTTGCCGATGTCGCGGACGGCCGAGCGATGCCTGTAGGTGATGAGTTCGGCCGTCATGCCCGCCCGTTCGCGGCCGTATTTCTCGTAGACGTACTGGATCACTTCCTCGCGGCGTTCATGCTCGAAGTCGATATCGATGTCGGGCGCTTCGCCGCGTTCTTTGGAGATGAACCGCTCGAACAGCACGTCGATCTGCTCGGGATCGACCGAGGTCACTTCCAGGCAGTAACACACCACCGAATTGGCGGCCGAGCCCCGCCCCTGGCAGAGAATGTTCCGACTGCGGGCGAACCGCACGAGGTCCCACACGGTGAGGAAATAGGCCTCGTATCTCAACTCGGCGATGAGCGCGAGTTCATGTTCCAGCAGGGTCCGCACCTTGTCCGGGATCCCATCGGGATAACGTTGGCGGGCGCCCTCCCAGCTCAGTTTCGCCAGATGCTCTCTCGGGGTGACGCCGCGAGGACACAGTTCCTCCGGATAGTCGTATCGCAGCTCGTCGAGGCTGAAATGGCAGCGGCCGGCGATCTCCAGCGTCCGTTCAATCGCCTCTGGCGCGGCCGCAAAGAGCTGCCGCATCTGGCCCGAGGATTTCAGGTGCCGCTCGGCATTGGGGAAAATGCGGGGGCCCAGTTCAGAGACCTTGCAGCGGTGCCGGATCGCAGTGAGGACATTCTGCAGATAGCAGCGTTTCGGGTCGTGATAATGCACGTCGTTGCTGGCGACGAGCGGCAGATGCGTCGCCCGCGACAGCTCCTGAAACCGCTCCAGCCGCCAGGCATCGTCCGGACCGTGATGCAATTCGCCGAACAGGTACCCGCGATCGCCGAAGATGTCGTGGCAGAAGGAGAGCGGCGACGTGTCTTCACTCAGTGGTGACGACACCGCCAGGCCGAGCAGTCCATCAGCGTGATTGGCAACGTCGTCCAGGCTCAGCAGACACTCGCCTTTCTTCGTCCGCCGGCAACCCAGCGTGAGCAGCCGACAGAGATTCGCATAGGCGCTTCGATCCGTGGCGAGCAGCACGAGCGATGGACCGTCCTGTGGCGCGATTTCCGCGCCGATCAGGAGCGTGAGGCCCGTGCGCTTCGCAGCCGCATGAGCGCGGACGACACCGGCCACGCTGTTGCGATCCGTGATGGCGAGGGCCGCGTAGTCGAGTTCCGTCGCCCGGTTCACCAACTCGTCCGGATGCGACGCTCCTTCCAGAAAGGAGAAGTTGGTTTTGCAATGCAACTCGGCGTATGGAATCCCGGAGCCTGCAGACGCCGCCAGATGAGGCGACACCGTGACATAGGGACGTTCTTTTTCCCGCGGAAGCTCGGGCATGGCTCAATCGAAGACTCCATTCAGGAACCAGTCTCCTTTCGACGGATCGCGGAAGATCCACAGCCATTCGCCGGTCTCCAGTTCGACGCGGTAATACTCCCGGTGGCACTGAAGTCGTTCCCACCAGCCGGTCTCGATCCATTCCGGTCCCCACCAGCGCGTGACCGAACGGAGCTGGTCCTTCCATCTCACCCGCTGGGGTGGGCCGTCCGGCACCACCGACCAGACGATGAGGCCAGCCGGCGCCAGCAGCGTCGCGGGTCGCTCCCAGGGCAAGGACGGTGTGATCTTCGGAGTGGAGAATCTGTTCGGCCGCGCGGCTTTCGTTGAAACCGCATCGATCCACGGTGACACAGCGACACTGAACTCCGGCTGGGCATCGGGAGAGAGCGACGCTCGCAACACCGCATCCCTCCCCAGGCGGCTGCTCAGCCGCTCGATCAACCGCTCCACGTCCTGGCATGAAGCCGACTGAAGGCCATTGTCGAATAACGTTCCGGGCCGATCGGTAGGCGCCATCGTCCGGGTGGCTTCCATCCAGACGCTGTGAACCGATCCGGGAAACGGCCGCTGCTCCCATTGAAGCACGAGAAGATTCAGCACATGCCTGGCGTCTTCTGCCGGGCGGACCAGCTCGACGGTATAAGTTTCACGTCGCTGGCCCGCGGCTTCGAATCGGCACAGGCATTGAAGCAGGCCGATGCCGCGATACCGGCAGACATCAAGAACGTCGGTGAGCAGCTGACCGCAAATGATCTCCAGGGCCGCCTGATCGCAGGTCGCCTCTTCGGACGCCCATCTTGCAACGATCGGCTCGGGCTCACGAACGGGAATCAGCAACTCCGGATCAATGCCGAGCGCCTGGCGAATCCGTTGAACGACGATTGGCTCGAATCGCGAGGCCAGTTCCGCCCTGGCGAACCGGAGCAACTGTCCGACGTCCTCAATCCCGAGTCCACCCAGGGTGTGAAGGGCATCGCCAGGCAGTCGCAAAGCAGCGAGCGGGAGTCGCGTGAGGGAAGATTCGGTCGCTCCGCTCGGAACGGTGACGATGCTCCGGCTGGCATAGTGGGCCAGCGCCCAGGCCGCCCCCACCGTGTCGGCCACGGCGCAGCGGAGCCTCCATTCTTTCGCCCTGAAGAGCCGGACAAGCGCCCGCACGAGCAATGGCTCGCCGCCGAACAGATGCTCGCAGCCATCAAGATCCAGAAACAGGCATTCCGGCCGCTCGCCCTCTTCCATCGCCGTCATCGGACTGAAGCGTTCCCGGCATCGAAGTGCCAGCTCATGCAGGCATTGACGATCGACCTCCGGCTCCATCGGAAGCAGCAGGATGCTCCCTTGTCCTTTCAGTAAAGGATGGCCGGCGAGAATCTCCGCCTCCGCCCGCGACATGCCGGGCCGCAGGCCAAGCCGGCTGGCGGCAGGCGAACAAACGGCGAGCCGCTCGCCTCGAGGCGTGGTTTCCAGCAGGGCGAGCGGACGGCGCCTAGCTTCCGGTCGCTCGGAGCGCAACCGCTGGATCGGCCAGAGCGGGAGCCAGACGCACAGGATTCGCGGCATGGGGACAAAACTCCACGTCTGCGACTCCGCCGCCAAAATGAGACCGACACCGAACCAGTTCCACACGGAATCGTCGCCCGCGCAGCGGATCTGGGCGGGCATTCGAGGAAACAATCGGCACCGGCATCACCCGCCAGCGCACATCCGCCCAGCTCGGCTCCTTCATCGCCCGAGCGGGCCGTACCAGCAAGCCGAGTCCGCCCCCATGCTCCGCAGCGACCTGCAATCGCCGAAGCGCGACCGACGACGTCTCGGGAAGCCATCCCAGGCAAGCGGCCATACCGGGACAGCGGAGCGATTGCTCCCAGGCCCATAATGCGTCGGCAGAACTTGAGGGGCGGATCAGCACCGCCCGCTCCAGCGGAATGCCCCATCCCGGCAGGCAGGCCGGATAAACCTGCCGCTTCGGATCGATGATCGCGACGACCGAAGCAGCGCGGGACTTCATCGCCTGTGAAGCCGCCAGCAGGGCGAAAGTGAGTCCGCCTTCTGCGGCATGGGAGAGCCATTCGGTGAGCCCCCCGGCTTTCAATCCCCTGTTGGGCAGCAACTGGTCGAGGGCCGACGCCCCCGTGGACGAATGGCCTTCCGAGATGGCGCGAACCGCCTGCCGGCGTTGGAGCTCGTGGGCAAGCGCGCTCAGGACATGGTTCGGAGTGGCCATGCGATTAAGTGTACACATGAACACGTTTCACGCAACCGCTCATCCGCCAATCGCAGTTCCGCCCGGCTCCCGTCCGGCCGCTACAATCCCGATCATGTGCGCCCGCTATAACTTGCGAATCTCGCCGCAGAAGCTCGCCGAGATCTTTGGCGTCGTCCGCAGCGTCGAGTACCAGCCTCGCTTCAACATCGCCCCGACGCAGACCGTCGTGGCCATTCGCGAGCAGAACGGCGAGCGCGTGGCGACGAATATGCGCTGGGGACTCGTCCCGTCCTGGAGCAAGGACCCGAAGGCCGGCAAGCCCCTCATCGTCGCTCGCGCCGAAACCGTCGCGACGACCAATGCGTTTCGGTCTGCCTTCAAGCACCGGCGCTGCCTGATCCCCGCGACCGGCTTCTATGAATGGGAGCATCGCGGAAAAGAGAAGCTGCCCTACAACATCCATCTGCCCGGCGACGAGCCCTTCGCCTTTGCGGGGATCTGGGAGACGTGGAACGGCGGCAATCAGCCGCTCGAATCCTGTGCCCACATCACGACCGAACCCAACTCAGACATGGCGTGGCTGAAGGATCGCATGTCGGTGATCCTGCATCGCGACGACTGGCCGGCCTGGCTCGATCCGGAAATTCGGGAGCCGGAGCCGTTGCTCTCACTGCTGCATCCGTGGCAAGGCACGCGGCTCGAACTGCAACCGCTCGATCCCGTCATCAATAGTTCAAAGATCGAGGGCGAGCAGTTTTTCCGGCCGCTCGACACTCCGGCCTCCGGCTGAAGGCGCGCCGGACCGGATCGACCGCCGTCTACGCGGCCCGATCGGCCGGAGCCGTGCTCGTGATCAGCCGGGTCGTCCGCACCGCGGCCTTGCGGCGGCGACCTGAACTCAGGCGGATCGACTGCCGGCGAATGATCTGGATGGCGAGCAGCCTGTGATCGGCCGCGGTCGGTTCTTCGATGCGGCTCACGAAACGCAGGGTGGTCGCCCGCATCACGGCGCTGGCGCAGAACAGCAGGTGGAAGCCGTTGACGCTCCAGCTGCCGAGCGTCGTATTCCAGCCGTGGAGCGACGTCAGGATGGCTCCGCAGCTGATCGAGGTCGCACAGCCGACCAGCCCGGCCATCGCCATGCCGGAGGCGATGAACATGGCCCGGTTCCTGGAGGGGGACTGCTTGAGCAGGAACCCTTCCTGGCCGATCTGGATGCCGATGTTCATCGCGTGATCGACCATGAACGCCGGCGCGAGGAACATGAACGCCAGGTTCGGATCGCGCGGGGCGAGCAGCAGCACGATCATGTTCAACGGCTTGAACAGGGTGCAGTAGGTCAGCAGCGGCTTGTTGCCGTGACGTTCGGCGAACCGGCCCAGGGCCGCCGCCGAAAGAGCGCCGCCGATCGCGGAAACAGACCACAGCATCAGCACCTGGAACAGGCTCATCCCGATGTGCTGCAGCAGATACAGGCTGATGAACGGGGCGCCGATCATCGCCGCGAAGTGCCACATGCAGGCGTACTTGATGAACGACCGGAATGCCGAGTTCCGGAACGGTTCCAGGAACACCTGCTTCCAGTTCGCGCTGGCGGCCGGGTTGACCGGCGGTTCCTCGATCCTGAGGAACAGGCAGAGGTCGATCACGCCGACAATCGAAGCGAGAATGCACAGGTGGGTGTAGCTCTGCTGGATCGTCATCCCGGACAGCGCGACATACAGCGCGCAGGTCGCGAGACTGGCGGAGATCGTCCAGTTCATCCACCGCTGGCGGATGCCCCAGAAATCGCTGAGACCTTCGCGGGGAAGGTAGTCGCCCATCCACGACATCCACAGAGGCGAGCCGAACTGGGCCAGGCCGTGCAGCGCGATGTTCGCGGCGAGAAACACCCACACCCAGCCGGTGTGGAAGACACCCGGCCAGAAGACCGGAGCCAGCGCGACCGGCACGAGCAGCGTCCGCTGGATCAGCGACAGCCCGAACCACAGGGGGCGGCGGTAGCGCAGGCGGTTGGCGGCAAGCCCGGCCAGGAGCTGCATGAACAGCATACCGGTCGGGAGGGCGTTAAAGACGCCGACGTGGAGACCCGTGCCTCCGAGAGCTCGCGTGTATTGAACCGCTGCTGCTGAGGTGACGATCTGAAGAAACGCAGTGCCCAGGCAGCCGGCGATAATGATCGCGGTCTGGGCTTTCCGTAAGGGCCACAAGGGAGTCACTCCGATGCCGCATTCATTGCGGCCATTCACATTCGCCATCGCCACCGTCTTGAGCCGGACCTGGGCATGACGAATGGGAATATGGATCGTCCGACAGCCGAGTCAGTTCGCACAGATTTGTGCGGGAGCGCGAAGAATTCTCAAGATCCGTGTCTGGCGGACCGTGGGGAAGGGGGCGGCGACACGAAAACGAAGATCGCCAGGCGTCAAACGCCCTCCGAGCCATCGCCGGCCACTGACCTCCCGCCTGTCTCTTCAAACTCCTCGGCCGCAGACGACAGGTGCGAGAAGCGCTCTCGCCAGCCTGCCTTTCCCTGATGGAAAGGGTCCCCGATGGGGGCGGGGTTCTCGCAGATCGCGGGCCGAACCGCAATCGGGGACCACTCAACACCGCGTGCGGCCGACGTCCGCGACATGAAACCCACCTTAAGTTTGGCGGCAACATCATGTTCCGCTGCGGCCGAATCTGCCATTCGACAGTCAGCCGGAACCGATCACCTCTCGGGAGGCTCGGGCGGGCGATGTCCAACTGAGCACAGACTGTCGCCGGGCGGTCGCAGGTGGTCTCCCTCGGTTTGAACGTCGGCAGGGGGAAGACGTAGGCATCCCTCCGGGGTCTGGCCGATTCGAATCGCGACAAAAAAAGCCGGAGGGGCCAGCCATTGCGGCCCTACCGGCGGAAGGACGATTTGCCCGCGCGGGTTACAGCTCGAACTTGAAGTCGTTCGGGCCGGCCTGGGTGACTTCCTGCGTCAGCTTGCTCGCCTCGTTGTACTTGCGGGGGATCAACTCATCCCCGGCCTCGCCGGACATCTTGCTGATGCGCACGGTGTACTTGCCGGGAGCAGCGCCGGGGTTCGTCCCCATGTACTTCAGCTCAAACTTGCCGGCCGCGTCGGTGTTGCCGACCGCCAGGGGGCCTTTTTCCGGCTGGAAAGTGACGATCGCGTCAGCAACCGGCTTTCCGCCCTGGGTGACCGTGCCAGTCACGGGGGCGAGTTCCGGAAGCGGGGGCTCGCCCGTCCCACAGCCCGTGGCGATGGTCATTCCCAGAATGGCAGCAATCTTCAGAAACCTGTTCCGCATTGGTATGAATCTCAAAAAAATGATGCCTCGCCTGAATGGGGAGCTGGCAAATCCGGCCCCCTCTCTGAATCCCTGACCGAAGCCACGACAGCGTCCGAAGGGCGCTGTTGGAATCCGGAAGGAATGTGACCACGGCCGCGGGAGGCTTCTCCGCAGCCGTGATCCAGCCGTCAACGACGAACGATCGGGCGTGTGCCCGGGTCGCCGGTGTTTAGAACTCTCCGATGACTTCGCCGTTCTTGATCGAAACGAGTCCGGTGATCGTCGTCATATCGACGTTCTGGCTCAGGAAGCGGATTGCTCCATCCCCCAGCAACACGTGAGCTCCGCCGGTGTGCGCGCTTCCCGCGCCCCAGGCGTACACATAGGGCTGCGGAGGAGTCGTCGCATATGGCACGTTGATGCCGCGGCTGGGCACGATGTACATCGTGTGAGTGTACTGGTTCCAGTACGGCCCGGCCTGGGCGACCTGCTTCTGCAGCGGCGTCTCGATGAACAGCATGGTGTTGCTGGTTCCGTCCTGGATTTCGCCGATCCGGGCGGCGCCGTTGTGCCACCAGGCGGACTTCGTGTTGTCGTTCACCGCCCGGTACGTTTTCGCCCAGATGGACGCAGTGCCGATTTCCGTCTGAGCCGTCACGAAGCCGTAGCTCGTGCGATGGGCCCGGTTGCGGGAGTACGGGCCCGCAGCGGTCGAGGTGCTCGGGTTATCGGTCGGCGTTCCCGAAGGACAGAGGAAGCCGGGGACGACGTTGTCGAGCGCGGTCAGGTTGGGCCAGGTCGAGCCGACGGTCGCCGAGCAAGCGGTCGTGTGCAGCGCGTTGCCGGAAGGGAGGCTGAAATTGATCTGGTTGTACAGCGGCCCCTGATCCATGTAGGGGAGCATGAACATATAGCCGGTGTGATTCAGAACCTGCCGGTTCGGCGCCACGAGGAACAGATCACAGCTCGCCGCGCCCGGATTGATCGTCGCCGGGGGGAACATGTTCATCGTGTCGTGATAGTTATGCAGTGCCAGCCCCATCTGCTTGAGGTTGTTCTTGCACTGCGTCCTTCGTGCGGCCTCCCGTGCCTGCTGCACGGCCGGCAGCAGCAGGGCAATCAGAATCGCGATGATGGCGATGACGACAAGCAGCTCAATCAGCGTAAAACCAGAACGTCTCACTCGTACCATTACTCAAACATTCCCTGAACGAAAACAACGTAATCAGCGATTGGGACTCTTGAGCGACTTGCCGCCAGAACGGCGGTCCAATTCCGCCATGCAGCAGAGAATCTGGCGGCGTGACAGTAACCGGCCCGGAGACGGCCCGCCATGACATCACACACAATCACCCTGTGATTATTGGTTTTCCCGCACGGGACCAGCGCGGAGCTGCTGTCAATTCAGGCCAGGTTGCCTGGCAACTGGACAACCGGGCCCGCGTTCGTCGAACCCGGGGCCGATGTCCCGGGAAAACCTGACTCGGGCTCGTGGAACTGGCTGGCCTCCGCAGCGGCCGTCCCCGCGACCTCTGTCAGGTACTCAAGTCGACGTCGTCCCACGCGCCCCCCGGCGAGAGACACCAGGCGAGGCCGTGACGCCGCTCGTGCACCGTGCCTCCGTCCGCCACCGGATGGAATCCCTTCGGAACAGTGCGGCGTCCGACCTGCGCGCTCCGCACGGCGTTGTGAGCGCAATAGAAATAGTCGGTCAGCTCGATCACCCTTGCCGTCGGCTGCGGCGTGGATTTCGCGACAAGATCGTCCACCGAGCTCTCGAGTCCGGGCAGGAACTTGAGCAGCATCTCCAGGATGGTCTCCCCCGGGATCATGCCCCCCAGCGCACCGGGAGTGCGCCAGAAGCCCAGGACCCAGGCCAGTGACCACATGTTTTCCAGGCGCCAGCCAATCGCGTCGACGTGTCCGGCGTGGGCTTCGTCCCGGTCGAGCGCCCAGATCTCCTGTTCTTCCGGAGTCATCATCTCAGTCAGGCGATTGATCCGGTCATACTCGCGAATGCGCGGCCCCTGGGTCTCCAGATCGGCGACCCAGGTGTAGAGGGCATCGAGCGCCATCAGCCGATGAGCGATTTCCCGAATGGGCCGAAGCTGGATCAGTTTGTCGTTGAGAGGCAGGCTGCCCGCGACTTTGAACCCCTCGTCGCGGAGCCGCGCCAGGTTCCGCTCACGAATGTCACTAAGATTGGGTTTCATCGAAGATGAGTGTGCCGCCCGCCGGCGCACAGGGCAATGACCGCCACGACGATTCGCCGGCGGGACAAGTCCGTCACCTGGCGAGACGCAAGGCGCCCATGGAAAGTGGCATCCCGTCACGTCACTGAAATCGGCGATACATCCGGATCAATTCCCGCAAGCCGCCGGTCGGAATGAAGCTGCCCGGGCCCCGTCCGCGCCTGGCGACCCGGCAAATGGCCGTGGCCCGGCGTTCGAGCGGGCTATTCCGGCGCTTTGCCGAGGACCAGGCAGGCGTTGTGGCCGCCGAAGCCGAAGCTGTTCGACATGACGCGGTCGACCTTCAGGCTGCGGGCCTTGTTCGGCACGTAGTCGAGATCGCACTCGTCGTCGGGATCTTCGAGGTTGATGGTCGGCGGGACGACCTGATCGAGCAGGGTCTGGACCGACACCACGAATTCGACGCCGCCCGATGCGCCAAGCTGATGACCGATGGCGCTCTTCGTGCTGGAGACGCAGAGCTTCTTCGCGTGGTCGCCGTAAACAGTCTTGATGGCGATCGTCTCGGCCTTGTCGCCCTGGGGCGTGCTCGTGCCGTGGGCGTTGATGTACTGGATCTGGTCCGCGGTCAGCTTGCCATCGCGGAGGGCGCCGGCCATCGCGCGGGCGGCACCGCGTCCTTCGGGATCGGGGCTCGTCATGTGCGAGCCGTCGGCCGACATGCCGTAACCAAGCACTTCGGCCAGGATCGTCGCTCCGCGGGCCCGTGCGAACTCGAGTTCTTCGAGGACCACGACGCCGGCGCCTTCGGCCATCACGAAACCGTCGCGACCTTTGTCGAAGGGGCGACTGGCTCCCTGGGGGTTGTCGTTGCGGGTCGAAAGGGCCTGCATGCGGGCGAAGCCGGAGAGTCCCATCGGGGTGATCGCGGCTTCACTGCCGCCGGTCACCATCACGTCGGCCATGTCACCCTGGATCAGCTTGAAGGCGTCGCCGATGGCGTTGGTCGCCGAGGCACAGGCCGTGGCCACCGCGCTGTTGGGGCCTTTGAGCTTCCAATGGACGGATACGTTCCCGCTGGCGGCGTTGACCATCAGCTTGGGAATCATGAACGGCGAGACGCGCTGCGGGCCGCGGTCGAAGAGGGCGGCGTGCTGGGCTTCGATTTCCGAGAGCCCGCCGATGCCGCTGCCGATGAGCGTGCCGTAGCGGTAGGCGTCGCCCGCGCCGAGGTCGATGCCCGAATGGGTGATTGCCTTGTGAGCGGCAACCATTCCGAACTGCACGAAGCGGTCGATCCGGCGGATGTCCTTGTCGCCGATCTCGAAATGCTGCTGGATGTTGAAGTCGGAGATTTCGCCGCCGAACGAAACCTTGAATTCCGAGGCGTCGAAACGCTGGATCTTTCCAACGCCGCTTTTGCCGGCGCAGAGATTGTCCCACAACGCTCGGACTTCGCAGCCGAGAGCTGTAACGACACCCAGACCTGTGACGACAACTCGTCTACGCATGACAGTTCATTCCGTCATTCCACTGATGACGGGCGCCGGGTTGGAAACATCCTGTTTTTGCGGCAGCACGACTTCGGAAATCCTTTCCGAAGCTGAATTACGACTTCCACCGGTCGCCTCCATGCATTGGAGACGACTGCGGCGGGCCGTCAAGTGGCTGGCCTCTCGCCAACCCCTCGCTGCCCGCCGTCCTGGCCAGCGGCCAGGCGGCCTCAGCCGGACCGGGCCTTCTTCACGTAATTGACCGCATCGCCGACCGTCTTGAGCTTCTCGTAGTCTTCGTCGGGAATGCTGATTCCGAAGTTGTCTTCGAAGGCCATTCCGAGTTCGACAAGCGCCAGCGAGTCAGCCTTCAGGTCGTTGATGAAGTTCTTGGATTCTTCGACCTCTTCGCGCGGAACGTCCAGCTTATCGCTGACGATGTCCTTGACCTTTTCCGCGATCTCCATGTCCGACACGTCTTGCTCCTTGGTGCGGGAGGGCGGTCACCGCCATTCCCGTTCGATCTTTTTCGCGAGTTTTTTTGCGATCATCAATCCCGGGCGAGCCACCTGCCCGAGACGCATCCGATGACCATGATGCGGCCTGAGCCGCCTGAATCTCCATCTTTCAGCGACATTCGTCGCCGTCTGTTCCGCCTGCCGACAGCCGGACGGTGGAAGATATAGCGGGTGGTTCTGATGGTGTAAACGGGAACTAGATGGTGGGTTGGGGCAGTTTCGGCAGGAGTTGCGGGTCCGATCCATCCGCGCCAACCGCTCCCCTCAGAGGGACGCACTCTGCGGCCCCCTCCAGAGCCCGTTTTCCGAGGGGAGTCAGTTTTTTCCGGTGGGGGCCTCGGTTAGAGTGAAAGCTCGTTTTTTCAGCTGTTCTCCCGGTTCGATTGCGTTGGTTCCATGCACACGACCCTTGCGCAGGCGGCCGCCCCGGCGACCGTGGCCTCGTCCAATCTGATTCTCCTGGCGGGCCTGGGCGTCTTTGCCATCCTGCTGGCGCTCTTCAACTACGGAACGCGGGCCGGAACGATCGCCCGCGCCACCTGGAAAGAATGCCTGCGGCAGCCGGTGTTCTCGATTCTCACCGCCGTCGGCGTCCTGGTCGTGATCGCGAACATGATCGTTCCGTTCTTCGCGATGGATGACGAAACGAAGATGTTCATCGACTGCGGTCTGTCGACGATCCTGATCTGCTGCCTGCTGCTGGCCGTCTGGACCGCGAGCATCGCGGTCGCAGAGGAAATCGAAGGCAAGACGGCGATGACCCTGCTGTCGAAGCCGATCAATCGCCGGCAGTTCATCCTCGGGAAATACTTCGGAATCCTGCAGGGCGTGCTGACGCTGCTCGTCGTGCTCGGGCTCGTGATGTATGTCTCGACCTATCTGAAGTTCGGATACGACCACAAGGAGCAGGCCAAAGGGGCCCTCGAGTACTACGTGATGGCGGAAGGCAGCAGCATTCCGAAGCCCGAGCCGCAGCGCCTGGCGGCGGCGAACGCGATTATCCCGGGCCTGACGCTGATCCTCATGGAAGCCGCTCTGATGGCGGCCGTGAGCGTCGCCATTTCGACGCGGCTCCCGATGTTGCCGAACATGATCACCTGTTTCGCCATCTTCGTGATCGGGCACCTGACTCCTGTGCTCGTTGCGGCCGGCAGATTTAAGCTCGTGTTTGTCCAGTTTTTTGCAAATCTGGTCGCCACGCTGCTGCCAGCCCTGGATAATCTCAATATGTCCCCTGCGATCTCGACAGGGAAAACCATCCCGGTGCAGTACGTGGCGCTGAACGCCGTTTACACGGTGGCGTATGTCGCTGCGGCGATCCTGGTGGCGTTCCTGCTGTTCGAAGATCGCGATCTCGCCTGATTGATTCAGGCAGGAAGTTGGGGGGTCGGGTCCCAGGCGACCGGCTGATCGGAGACCGGGCGGTCGCTTCGCGGGACAATTCGGCAACAACGTTGGGAGATGAAACCGACAGCAGGAGGGAGCGCTCCGGTCATCCGCTGCACGGCTTATGTCTCTCACACCCTTCGAACAACTTCTTCCCACCCGGGCATTGGGCCGCGGGCGAGGCCTGGCCGCCTGGTTCTGGGGCATCGTCGGGGCCGTCGCACTGTGCGGCGTCCTGGTGTCGATCGCCCTCATGCTGGACCTCTGGATCCACCGGGGCGAGCTGCCGCTCCGGGGCGACGACGTCGCACGGGCCCGCGAATTCCTCGTCGTTCCCGGGCTGGACGACGGGATCGAGTTCGTCACCCTGACCGATCAGGGGCTGGCGCCGACCGTCTGGAGAAATCGTGACACCTGGTGGGGCCGCACGCTCGCCTGGATTTACCGCACCTTCCCGGCGCCGCGAACAAACCGCGGCGCTGTCGCGTTCCTGTTGATCGTCGGGATGGGGTGCGCTCTTGTGCGGATCGCCGCGCGGGCCCGCGTCCGACGTGCGGCCGAAGAATACGCCCTCCAATCCGCCTCGAGCCTGCGGTCGCACCTGCACCGCCAGACGCTGCGGATCGGCCTGGGAGACCTCGAAGGGGACCGCGCGACCCGCGCCCAGCAACTGTTTGTCGATGAAGTGAACGCCGTCCGCGACGGACTGAGCGACTGGATCACCGGCCTCTGCCGCGACATCCCGACCATCCTCGCGCTGTTTCTGCTGGCAGTGCTGGTCGACTGGCGACTCTCGCTGATTTGCCTCCTGCCGCTCCTGGGCGTCTGGTGGTTCGTCGACTTCGAGCAGAAACAGGGCGAGGCCCGCCGCCAGCAGGCGCAGCTCAACGCAGAATCCGCCGTCCGGCTCCTCTCGGCCGGGCTCTGCCAGTCGCGGCTGGTTCGCGGCTATGCCATGGAAGCCTTCGAGCAGGACCGCTTCCACAAGAATCTGAACCAGTTCCAGTCGGAGGTCTCGGCCGGCCGGAGAAGGCAGTCGTGGTCGCGAAGGCTGGCACGGGTCGCCATCGCCGCGCTGGCGGCCATGATGCTGTATTTCGTCGGCGCCGCGGTCCTCGCCCATCGCCTGGCTCCGGCCGACGCTTTCCTGCTTCTCTCATCGTTCCTGGCGGCGACCCCGAGCGCCAGCGTCTTCGGAATGCTCGCGGCCTCCCGCAAGGCCGTCGACAAGGCGGGGATTCCGATCTACGCCTTCATCAACGAGATTCCGGAAGTCGGGCAGGCCGTGGGCGCGAAGTTTCTCGAACCACTTTCCCGGACGATCATTTTCGAATCGGTCACGGCCCGCCGGGGCGACCGCGACGTGCTGAAGCAGCTCGACCTGCGCATTCCCGCCGGGAAAACGACGGCGATCGTCTCACTCGACCCGCTCGCGCCGCGCACGCTGGGCCACCTGCTGCCGCGGTTCATCGAACCGCAGTCGGGCAGGGTGCTCTACGACAGCGAAGACATCGCTTGGGGAACGCTCGAATCGCTGCGGGCAGAGACGCTGTACGTCAGCGGCGAAGACAACTGCTTCAGCGGAACCGTGCTCGAGAACATCACGGGCGGCGAAGGGCGGTATTCCGTCTCGGACGCGGCCGATGCGGCCAAGCTGGTGCATGCCCACAGCTTCATTCTGAGATTCCCGATGGGCTATGAAACACTCATCGGCGAACGGGGAGAGCGCCTCGAGCCGGGCCAGGCGTTTCGCATCGCGCTGGCGAGAGCCATTCTCCGGAAGCCGGCAGTCCTGGTCGTGGAAGAGCCCGACTCGCCGCTGGATGACGACACCAAGGCGATTCTCGACGACACGTACCAGCGGATCTCACAGAACCGGACGGTCATCTTCCTGCCGCACCGCCTGTCGACCGTGCGGCGGTGCGACCTGATCGTCCTGCTGGCGGAGGGGAAGGTCGCGGCGATCGGCTCGCATGCGGAACTGCTGAAGAGCAGCGAAGTCTACCGCCACTGGGAATACGTTTCGTTCAACGCATTCCGCAAAAAAGGCTGACCCGCAAACGCGTCGCGGGCCAGCCAGATTCCTCACAGCCAGGTTCCTCAGCAGATTGGCGGATCATCCGGCGAGGGCAGGGCCAGTCCAGAGCGATGATCGCCCGGCCTGTCCTGCGTCGTGAACTCTCCAGACGCAGCTATTCGATCTTGATGTCGAACGTGCTTGGAGCGGTCGGGACGGTGTGAGCCAGGCCCGAGCGATCCTCGTACTCGTACTTCTTCGGAAGCACGTTCTTCGCCGGAGGAGTCGGCTTCGTCTCCTCCTTGTACGCCTTCTGCTCCTCTTCATAGCTGATGAAGCGCTGCTCCTGTCCGCCGGCCGGAGCCGGCGGCGGGCCACCTTCATACTTCAACACCTTGATCTTGTAGCTGCCCGGCTGGGCGCCGTCGTTCTGCGCGAACGTCGTCACCGAATACTTGCCGTCCTTGTCGGTGATCGCCGACGCCGGCTGAAGCTTCTGGTCGTCGGGAACGAACAGGACGCGGGCCCCGTCAACCGGCTTCCCACCCTGAGTCACCACGCCGGTGACCGGGTAGACTTCCGGCTTCGCCGGCTCACCCGAGCAGCCGGCCTGAAAAACAGAAAGCAGGCAAACGCCCAGCGCGCAGAGGGAGTTCCAGGGTTTCATACCGACAACCTTGGTGGGGAGATGAATGAACGAAAACAGCGGATGCCCGGAACGTCTCCGGGCATCCGCGCCGTAATGATTGGCTGGAGAAATCAGAACTCGCCGACCGCCTCGCTGCCCGCGATGGAGCCGATCCGGCCCCACGTGCCATAGACGCTCTGGCCACCACCGACCGGCTGCTGAGCGGCGGTGTTGCCGGTATCGATGTTGTCGCTGATGAACCGGACGGCGCCGTCACACATCAGGCCGTGCACGCCTCCGGTGTGGCGGCTCTGCGGCGGGAGAACACTGTTGTTCTGGTCGCCCCAGTTGCCGCCGTCAGCACAGATCGGGGCATTCGGCGGGAGGACCGTGTTGAACGACACCAGCGTCGACGGACCGTCGGTCCACTTGATGCCGCGGCGGCCGCGAACATTCGTTCCCGACACGTAGTACCGACCGTTCACCACGGTGCGGCACAACGACGGAGAGGCAATCAGTCCCGAGATGTTGTTGGCGAGGGCCATGCCGATTTCGATCTGGTTGGCAGCGGCGGTGAAGCCGACGTCCGGACCGGCGCCGGTCGGAACCTGCGACAGCAATTCGCTCATGGCGATCGTGTTGCTGGTGCCGTCGACCACGTCGCGGATCGAATTGAAGAATGCCCGGCCGAACAGGCCGCGAGTCCGGATCGCGTTGTTGATGTTCTCGACCTGATCGCCGTGGCTGAAGCAGTAGCTGTGCGACGAGGGCGTGGTGGCTCCGTTGTCGGAGGGACACTTCAGCATCGGAGGCGCGGTGTTCCACACGGCCCAGTTCTGGTCGCCGCGGGGGCCGCCCGGAGCGATCGGCGTGCCGGCCGTCGGGTCGCCCGCCTGGATCTGGTTGAACATCGGCGCCTGGTCGAAGTAGGGCAGCAGACCCACGAACCCGGTGACGCGTGCCGAATTGCTCTGCTGCACGGTGCCGGCAACACTCAGGCTCCAGGTTCCGGAGCTGCCGTACTTTCGCTCGGTGAACTTGCCGAACACATCATGGTAGTTGTGCAGAGCCAGCCCGAGTTGCTTCAGGTTGTTCTTGCATTGCGTGCGGCGGGCTGCCTCACGGGCCTGTTGCACAGCAGGAAGGAGAAGTGCAATCAGAATGGCGATGATCGCGATCACCACCAGCAACTCAATCAGCGTGAACCCAAAACGACGAAATCGATAGCGCGACACTGAAATCCCCTTCGAAACGAGTGCATACAGGGAAAACTGCCGTCGTGGCGGCTCCAAGAGGAGCCCGATGAATTGAGATTCATGCTAACTCGCCGCTTTGTCACCAGCAAGAAGGAAGTCTGGTGCGTTGACGAAACACCCTCCTCATGTTCCGTCTCTTCACAATTGTTGATCGTCCAGCCCGACACGATCGGCAATGGCCGCCTGGATGAGGTCATTGTGGGACAGGACTCCGCCCGACCGGAAACAGAGCCCCCCTGCCAAAAAACGAGCAGTTCTGGACAGAATGCAGCGGTTCCGCGCGCGCCGGGGAGGAAACAATCCTCCTCCCCGGTCACGGCAGACCAATCTTCGTAGCCCGTTCCGGAAAACGCCCTGGACTCGAATCGCCAGGGGCGACCGGGTCATGACGGCCGCCATCAACACGCAACGGCCGCCCTCTTCGGCGCAAAAGCACGGCCAGAAAAGGCGTACTTTTGCGAGTTTCCGACGCAGCTATTCAATCTTGATGTCGAACGTGCTGGGAGCGGTCGGGACGGTGTGGGCCAGGCCCGAGCGATCCTCGTACTCGTACTTTTTCGGAAGGACGTTCTTCGCAGGAGGAGTCGGCTTCGTCTCCTCCTTGTACGCCTTCTGCTCCTCTTCATAGCTGATGAAGCGCTGCTCCTGTCCGCCGGCCGGAGCCGGCGGCGGGCCACCTTCATACTTCAACACCTTGATCTTGTAGCTGCCCGGCTGGGCGCCGTCGTTCTGCGCGAACGTCGTCACCGAATACTTGCCGTCCTTGTCGGTGATCGCCGACGCCGGCTGAAGCTTCTGGTCGTCGGGAACGAACAGGACGCGGGCCCCGTCAACCGGCTTCCCACCCTGCGTCACCACTCCGGTGACCGGGTAGACTTCCGGCTTCGCCGGCTCACTGGAACAACCGCACTGCAACAGGGAGAGAAGGCACGCCGCCAGGGTGGAGGCAGAAACCCAGGATTTCATGTCGAGAGCCTTGGAACATGAGGAATGGGAATCGACGAAAATGCGGATGCCCGGACAGTCTCCGGGCATCCGCGCCGTGAAGATTGGCTGGACAGATCAGAACTCGCCGACAACCTCGCTGCCTGCGACCGAGCCGATGGCGCCCCACGTGCCATAGACACTCTGTCCGCCGGCCGTCTGCTGGGCCGCCGTGTTGCCGGTGTCGATGTTCTCGCTGATGAAGCGGACGGATCCGTCGCACATCAGGCCGTGAACGCCGCCGGTGTGGCGGCTGTGCGGCGGCAGAACGATATTGTTCTGGTCGCCCCAGTTGCCGCCATCGGCACAGATCGGTCCGTTCGGCGGCAGCACGGTATTGAAGCCGATCAGCGTCGCCGGCCCGTCGGTCCACTTGATGCCGCGGCGGCCGCGAACATTCGTTCCCGACACGTAGTAGCGGCCGTTGACCACGGTGCGGCAGATCGACGGTGAGGCAATGATGCCGGTCACGTTGTTGGCCAGTGCCATGCCCAGTTCGATCTGGTTGGCGGCGGCCGTGAAGCCGACGTCCGGTCCGGCGCCGGTCGGAACCTGCGACAGCATTTCGCTCATGGCGATCGTGTTGCTGGTGCCGTCGACCACGTCGCGGATGCCTTTGAAGTTGTGCGCGCCGAAGAGGCCGCGGGTGTTGACGGCTCCGTTAATCCCCGAAACCTGATCGCCGAAGCTGAAGCAGTAGCTCGTCGATGAGGGCGTGGTGGCTCCGTTGTCGGAGGGACACTTCAGCATCGGAGGAGCAGTGTTCCAGACAGCCCAGCTCTGGTCGCCACGGGGGCCGCCGGCAGCGATGGGAGTGCCGGCCGTCGGGTCTCCGGCCTGGATCTGGTTGTACATGGGCGCCTGGTCCATGTACGGCAGCATGCCGACAAAGCCGGTGATCCGGCCCGAGTTGCTCTGCTGCGCGGTCCCGGCGACTGCGAGAGTCATCGTGCCGGTGGTGCCATACTTCCGCTCGGTGAAGCGGTTGAACACATCATGGTAGTTGTGCAGAGCCAGCCCCATCTGCTTGAGGTTGTTCTTGCACTGGGTGCGACGGGCCGCCTCGCGGGCCTGCTGAACGGCGGGGAGCAGAAGTGCGATCAGAATGGCGATGATCGCAATGACCACCAGCAACTCAATCAACGTAAAACCGATACGACGAACACGAACACGCGACACAGGAAAAATCCCCTTCAAAATGAGTGCTTCAGGGACAAGTCGAAAATCGCTCGAACTCCTCGCGAAAACTTCACACGAGGAATGGCGAACCCTTAATGCTAGTCCGCACTCGGGCGCGCAACAAGAAGAACATTGGGCCCGTCCGGCGAATGGCAGAGGCGCCGCGACTCGCGATCCGTCCGAACGATCCTGAGGGCCCTTAACCGCAGTTCGGGCAGGAAAAATGCAGGCTGAGACGATCCCGCTTCCAGCGGTCCTCGGGCCCGTCATCGAGATGGATGACGTGGACGACCCCCTTGCCCAGATCGAGCGCGGCCTCGATCGAATCACCGATCCGACTGCGCACTTTCTGATCAACCTTCAGGCGGTCGATGATCACTTCCAGATCATGAGCGCGGCGGTGGTCGATCTTCGGAATGTCCTCGATCGGGTAGGTCTGGCCATCAATGCGGACACGCACGAATCCTTGCGTCGCCAGCCGATCCCAGAGCTTCTCGAACGTCTGACCCACCGGAACTTCCACAGGGGCCGCAACATAAAGCCGGGCGCCATTGGGAGCCGAAAGGACGCGGGCGATGATCTCGTCGGTCGTCTGCCGCGTCACCGGCGCTCCGCAGTCGGGACAATGCATCTGTCCCAGGCGTGCAAACAGAACGCGCAGGTAGTCGTACACCTCCGTGACCGTTCCAACTGTCGAACGAGGCGTGCTGCCGACCGTTTTCTGCTCGATCGCGATCGCCGGCGAGAGGCCATGGACGTACTCGACCCGCGGCTTGGGCATCTGCCCGAGAAACTGGCGGGCATAGGCCGACAGCGATTCGACATACCGCCTCTGGCCTTCGGCATACAGCGTATCCATCGCCAATGACGATTTTCCGCTCCCGCTGGGACCGCAGAAAACACTCATTTCGTCCCGCGGAATGTCGAGATCGACATCCTGGAGGTTGTGCTGCCTGGCGCCGCGGATGGCGATATGCGTGAGCCCCGCGGCGGGCGGGGAAGTGATCCGCGCGGCCGAAGTCACCTTGGGCGCTGCGGATTTCTTCTTCGAACGGCCATTGTTCGTCGCGGGCGTCACGGGGCTGACGCTGCCCCGCTCGCCATTCTGAGTCAGGATCGGCCGCAGCGCCCGGCCGGTGTGCGACTCCCCGCAGGCGGCGATGTCCTCAGGCGTTCCGCAGGCGACGACGCGTCCGCCGCCGCGTCCCCCTTCCGGCCCCATGTCGATGACGTAGTCCGCCGTCTTCACGACATCCAGACTGTGCTCCACCACGATCACGGTATTCCCCGCGTCGACAAACCCGTGGAGCACTTCGAGCAGCTTGCGGACGTCTTCAAAGTGCAGGCCGGTCGTCGGCTCATCAAGCAGGTAGACCGTCTTCCCGGTCGAACGCTTTCCGAGTTCGCGGGCGAGCTTGACGCGCTGGGCCTCGCCGCCGGACAGCGTCGGCGAAGGCTGCCCGAGCTTCATGTAGTCCAGACCGACGTCATGCAGCGTCTGCAGCAGCTGCCTGATCTTCGGAATCCCCTGGAAATGCTCAAGCGCCTCCTGCACGTCCATGTTGAGGACGTCGGCGATGCTCTTGTCCTTGTACTTCACCTCGAGCGTTTCGTGATTGAAACGCTTCCCTTCGCAGACGGCGCACGTCACCCAGATGTCGGCCAGGAAGTCCATCTCGAGCTTCGTCGCGCCGTGGCCTTCGCACGCTTCACAGCGGCCGTCGGCGACGTTGAAGCTGAACCGCCCGGGCGTGTATCCGCGAACCTTGGCCTGCGGCAGCTGAGCGTAGAGGACCCGGATCTCATCCAGCAGCTTCACGTAAGTCGCCGGGTTCGATCGGGGCGTCCGGCCAATGGGGGACTGATCGATGTCGATCGCCTTGTCGATCAGGTCCAGGCCGGTCACCTTCACAAACCGCTGGTCGAGCGGATTCGTCTCGGCGACGACGACGTCTTCTCCCTGGTCGCCGTTGTCCCCTCTCGACTCGCCCTCGGCCGAATCGGGCTTTCCTTTCCCGCGCTTCTTGTTGACGTCGCGCTTGAGGACCTGCCAGAGGATGTCGTTGATCAGCGAACTCTTGCCCGAACCGCTGACGCCCGTGATGACGATGAACTCACCGAGAGGGAATTCGACGTCGACTCCCTTCAGGTTGTGATGCCGGGCGCCGCTGAGCGTGATCTTCCCCTTGCCCGGCTTGCGACGCTGCTTCGGGATCTCGATCGCGCGGGCGCCGATGAGGAACTGGCCGGTGACGCTTCGAGGCTCGGCCTCGATGGCGGAGACCGCTCCCTGGGCGACGACTTCACCGCCCCGCACGCCCGGACCGGGGCCGAAATCGACGATGTGATCCGCGGCCCGCATCGTCTCTTCATCGTGCTCGACGACGATGACCGTGTTCCCCTGGTCGCGGAGATCGCACAGGCTTTCGAGGAGCTTCGTATTGTCCCGTGGATGCAGGCCGATGGAGGGCTCGTCGAGGATGTACAGCACGCCGACCAGTCCGCAGCCGATCTGCCCGGCCAGGCGGATGCGCTGCGACTCACCGCCGGAGAGCGTCGGAGCCGTCCGATCGAGCGACAGATAGTTCAGCCCGCAGCGCAGCAGGAATCCCAGCCGGCCGGTGATTTCCTTCAGGCAATCGTTGGCGATGAACTGCTGCGTGTCATCCAGGATGAGGTCGCCGAAGAAGTCGCGCGCCTCTTCGATCGTGAGGCCGCAGACTTCCGGAAGCGAGAGCGCACGGGTGGTCGCGGCGGGCGATTCTCCGGACACGACCTGGGGGGCGGCGACGGTCGATTTCCCGCGACGCTTCCGCGCGGGAGCGGCAGACAGTTCTTCGACCGGAGGCGCGCTGCGGGACGTAATACGGACGCTGCGGGCCTGTTCGTTGAGCCGCGTGCCGTGGCAGACCGTGCACGGAACGAAGTCCATGTACTTCTCGAGCTGACGGCGCCGCATCGGGTTCCGGGCCTTGCGGTAATCGTCCAGCAGTTCCGTGACGAAACCGGCCCAGGTTCCGCCGTGCTTCCAGACGCCTCCCGAATGCCGGTAGGCGAACGTGATATGTTTGTCCCCCGTGCCGTTGAGGAAGTGGTCCCGCGCCGCGTCCGGCAGTTCGTTCCAGGGCGTTTTCAGGAATGCACCGGAGGGGAGGTCGTCGAGGGATTCGATCGTCTTTGCGACCCCCTCGAAGATGTGCTTCCGCCAGCGTCCGATCTTCTTGATCGGCCCGAGCAGGTTCAGCGCTCCCTGGAACAGCGACTTGTCGCCGTCCTCGACCAGCTGATCGATCCGGAAATCATGCCGCGCCCCCAGGCCGTTGCAGTGGGTGCACATCCCGAGCGGACTGTTGAAGCTGAACAACTGCGGCGAGGGCGGCTCGTAACTCACTCCGCACTGCGAGCAGGCATATTTGGCGCTATAGCGGAGGTCCGTCGCGCTCGTCGCCGGAGGAGCTTCGTCTTCGTCGGTCTCTGATGGTGCGATTCCAGTTGCCGACACAGCTTGCGTCGCCAACGGACGATTGCCGCTGGCGATCTCCCGATCGACGATCACCGCCCCGCCCGAGAGACGAATGGCGCTCTCGACAGCCTCTGCAAGGCGGCCCCGGTTCTGCCGGCCCGCCGTCAGGCGGTCGATCACGACATCGATGTTGTGCTTGAAGTGCTTCTTGAGACCGAGGTCGTCGCTGAGGTTGACGATCTGGCCGTCGACGCGGGCACGGAGAAACCCCTGCTTGAGAAGGTCGGCGAAGAGATCGCGGAATTCCCCCTTCTGGTTGGTGACGATCGGCGCCAGCACCTGGAACCGCGTTCCTTCCGGCAGCGCGCTGATCCGTTCGAGGATCTGGTCGGTCGACTGGGCCGTGATCAGCGAGCCGCAGCGCGCACAGTACCCCGCGCCGACACGGGCGAAGAGAACGCGGAGGTAGTCGTAGATCTCGGTGATCGTGCCGACGGTGCTCCGCGGATTCCGGGAGGTCGCCTTCTGCTGGATCGAGATCGACGGCGCGAGCCCGGAAATGGCGTCGACTTCGGGCTTCGGCATCTGCCCGAGAAACTGCCGCGCGTAGGTCGACAGCGATTCCACGTACCGCCGCTGGCCTTCGGCGTAGATCGTGTCGAACGCGAGCGAACTCTTCCCCGACCCGCTGACGCCCGTCATGACGATCAGCTTGTTCCGCGGCAGGACGAGGTCAACGCCACGAAGGTTATGTTCGCGCGCGCCGCGGATGATGATATCGGACGGAGGCATGGACGGGTGGACAGGTGTCGGGGCGGGCCGAATTGTAGGCACGCCGAACCCTCTGTGTAGTCTCCCTTGCGGACCACAGAATTTCGGTTTCACCGCTCCAGCCGCCTTGGCCGATAATCTCACTCGGTCGATTCAAAATTGCCAATCGCCGAAAAAGGGGGTACAATTCTCGCGATAAGGATCCGGTACTGAGTGTCTTCACTCAGCCATAGGCCCAAAAGGTCGCCGGGTTCTTTTTCTTGCGCTCAGGTCAAACCCGCCTCGGGCTTTTGCCGCATCACCTTGATGCTCTCTTGGAGCCATCCGCCAACCGTCGTCTTGTAGACCATGCCCTGTATCTGTTGCCAGAATGGGTCGAATTCCCGAGCACCCTGATAGTGGAGGGCAACTGCGGTAGTGACGAGGTCAGCAAGTTGCAGCCCATAGTTGTGACCTTGTGAAACAGCGAACAACGGGATTCGCAGTAGGCTGTCAAATCCTCTGCCCATCGCGCTCTTAACGAAGAAGTTTGTAATCGCGCGAGCGTTGGCCTCGTGGGTGCGGTGTTCTCGATTGTCGAAGATGAGCTTCGCGGTGCGCCCCGGAAACTCGAGCTTCATGAAATTGTCGATGCGCTCGAAAAGATACCTGAACGTCGTATCAAGTGTCGCCTCGTTCGCGCAAACGAACGACTTCATCGACGGTCGAAAGCACACGACGCCGAACACTCGAATCCGGTATCGAACTGCAAGATCGAGGAGCAGTGACGCGAGTCGCCAGTGATTTGAATCGCCGTGAATCGCGATCTGCTTCAACGTTGCCTTTCCAAGCAGTTCCTTGCCGTGAATTTCCTGATCCTCTCGCAGGACAACGTCGTGGAAAGGACGTCGAACCTTGAAGAACTCAAGTTGAAACTCGTGAAAGATGTCTTCAGGGATCGCCACCCCTGCAAGCACTCCGAACTCCGCATTCGTATTGCGGTTGGTTCGAAAGCTTTCGTCGAGAAAAATCAGCATGCCCCCACCATCGACAAGGGATGCGACTGGATAATCACGCCGGCAGTTCGGCCCGCAGCTTCCGCTTCCGCTCGTTCTCCGTCAGCCACACCTTCCGCATGCGGATGGCGTCCGGCGTCACTTCCACGTACTCGTCCCACTCGATGTATTCGAGGGCGATTTCGAGGGTCATGTCGCGCGGCGGACGGAGGATGATGTTTTCGTCCGAACCCGAGGCCCGCATGTTGGTCAGCTTCTTCTCGCGGATCGGGTTCACGATCAGGTCGTTCTCGCGAGAGTTCTCGCCGACGACCATCCCCTCGTATACCTCGTCGCCCGGAGCGACAAACAGTTCCGCCCGGTCCTGCAGCTTGTTCAGCGCGAAAGCCGTGACGCGACCATTGTCCTGCGAAATGTAAACCCCGTTCTTGCGGTGCGGGACGTCGCCTTCCTGGGGCTTGTAGGCGTCGAACCGGTGATGCATGACGGCCTCACCACGCGTCGCGTTCAGCAGCCGCGTCTTCAGGCCGATCAGCCCGCGGGCAGGAATGTTGAACTCGAGGTGCGTGTTGGAACCGTTGCCCGCGTTCATCTGCGTCAGCTGACCGCGCCGCTGAGACACCTGCTCGATCACGGCGCCGACCGACTCGGTCGGGACGTCGACTTCCAGCACTTCGAACGGCTCGTGCCAGACGCCGTCAACCTTCTTGCGGATGACTTCAGGCTTGCCGACAGACAGCTCGTAACCTTCGCGGCGCATCGTTTCGATGAGCACCGAGATGTGCAGCAGCCCGCGGCCCGAAACCTTGAAGCACTCCTTGTTCTCGGTTTCGTCGATCCGCATCGCGACATTCGACTGCAGCTCACGCTGCAGACGTTCACGAAGGTGACGGCTCGTGAGGAACTTCGCGCCGCTCTTGCCGCAGAAGGGGGACGAGTTGATGGTGAACACCATCGACAGCGTCGGTTCGTCGACCTTGATGCGCGGCAGAGCGACCGGCTTCTCGATGTCGGCGATCGTGTCGCCGATATCGACATCGGAGATTCCCGTCAGGGCGATGATGTCGCCGGCCGTCCCGAGGTCGGTTTTGACCCGGCCCAGCTTGGCGAACTCTTCCACGGTCTCGACCGTCGCCGTGACGTTCTTGCCGTTCTTCATCACGTTGACGCGCTGGCCCGGTTTCACCTTGCCGTTGCTCACGCGCCCGACGGTGATCCGGCCCACGAACTCCGACCACATCAGCGACGTCGCCATCATCTGGAACGGCTCATCGACGTTCGCTTCCGGCCCCGGAACGTGCTCGACGACCAGGTCGAGCAGCGGCTCGATCGATCCTTCGCGGGCGGACGGATCGTGCGAAGCGAAGCCCGCGCGGCCGCTGGCATAGATATAAGGAATCTCCAGCGGGTTCTCGGCGCCCAGCTCTTCGAGCAGGTGCAGCGTTTCCATCAGCACGTCGTCAGGCCGCGCGTCCGACCGGTCGACCTTGTTGATCACGATGATCGGCTGCAGCCCGACTTCGAGGGCCTTGGTCATCACGAACCGCGTCTGCGGCCGGGGACCTTCAAAGGCGTCCACGAGCATCAGGGCGCCGTCGGCCATCCGCAGCACGCGCTCGACCTCGCCGCCGAAGTCGGCGTGCCCGGGCGTGTCGATGATGTTGACCTTCGTCCCCTTGTAGTTCAGCGAAATGTTCTTCGCGAGAATCGTGATCCCGCGCTCGCGCTCCAGGTCGTTCGAGTCGAGGATGCAGTCTCCCTGCAGCTGCGAATCGCGGAACTGTCCGCTCTGCTTGAGCAGGGCGTCGACGAGCGTCGTCTTCCCGTGGTCGACGTGGGCGATAATGGCAATATTGCGGATGTCGTTACGTCGCATGGATCTTCTGCAATGGTCAGCGGCCGGGTGAGCAAGCTGGGCCGGTGAATCGGGGCCGGGGGCGTGATGGCGTCTGGTTCGTTCGCAGCCCTGGCGAACGGGAATCTTCCCTGAATCGTCACGCGCCATCTTCGGTTTCAGCCGATTTCAGGGGCGTTTTTGATGCAGCATCCCCGCAATCTGGATCATCGACGGGGGCAGCAATCGGGCAGTCGTCGCCTGGAGCGACGGATTCAAGCGGTGCGAAAGTGTATCAAGTCTCCCGCCCGTGTCAAAATGGGAATTCCATGAAATTCCGCGCAACACCCGATCCGCACGGGCCTTGGGAGTTTCCCGAACTCCCGCTTGCGCCGCGGCCCGAAAGTTCACCAATCGCCGTAACACCCGCCGACACACTGCGCCCCGCCATCCAGCAGAAGCCCGGGCCCGCCCCACCTCCCGCCCGCCCAGGGCGCTCAATCCCCTTTCCGAACCGGCAGAACCAGGAGCGGCCACGATGTTGACACAACGATGGGCCCCCTGGCTGGCGACAGCCATCCTCGTGACAACGGTCATCTCCGTCTGTGTCGTCGCGTGGTACGCCTCCTGCCCGCCGGTGAATTGCCCATAGCAAGGGCGTTCGCCACAGGCGAAAATCCACGGAATGACAGATCGCCCGGAGTCTCCCGCGCCCGGTACACGCCTTCGGCGACTGCTCGTCGAAAGCGGAATCCGAGACCCCCATGTGCTCGAGGCAATTGAAACGACCCCACGGGAACGGTTTGTCGACCCCTCCCTCCGCGGCGCCGCCTATGAAAACCGGGCCCTGGCGATCGGCTCACGGCAGACCATCAGCCAACCCTTCGTGGTGGCGCGGATGACAGAATTGCTCGAACTCTCGGGGACGTCTGAGGAGAAAGTCCTGGAGATCGGAACCGGCAGCGGCTACCAGACCGCCGTGCTCTGCCGCCTCACAGGACGCGTCATCACCATCGAGAGAATCCCCGCGCTCGCGGCCGCCGCACGCGCACTCCTGACGCAACTCGGCGCCTCGAACGTCGAGTACCACACGGGGGACGGCTCCACCGGCTGGCCCTCATCCGCCCCCTACGACGGTATCATCGTGACCGCGGCCGCCCCCCGCGTTCCCCAGACGCTCTACGACCAGCTGAAGCCGGGAGGCCGGCTCGTCGTGCCGGTCGGGACAGAAGAAAACCAGGTCATGCAGCAGGTCGTGCGCGGACCCGACGGCCCCATCGTCACCGACGACTTCCATTGCCGGTTCGTCCCCCTGATCGGCATCGAAGCCTGGCGCCCCAAAGGGCCCAGCCAGGGGGATTGAAGGCCGCGCAGCGTCGGGGAGAGTGAACGGAAACACCGGAATGCCCGGCCTTCCAACTCCCGGACACCCGAACCGGCATTGACCACCGGGCTCGACCTCCAACCGGCAGCGAATGCTCGGCCCTCATGTCCCGGCGGCAGGACGCGGTCGTTGATGCCGGGCCAAGGCCGGGAAGGCGATCAAGAATCGATGGAATTTCCCAGACCGGGAATGCAAAGTTCCTGCGCCAGACTGGGAATCCGGCCGCAGACGCGCCATGATTCGCCATCAGCGACTGGCCAACGGCCACCCTTGGACCCGCGTCATCGTGTCGAGCCTTATCTCGCACTGGCGGAATGGGTTCAGTCACTTTGTCCGCACCCGAGCAGAGCGACTTGAGTCCCTCCGGGATGCGAGAAAGACGATCGATCCGTCGGGGCCCTCCGGCCGCGGCAGGGTCGCCGCCCGGGCTGCAGAAATCTCGGCCTCCATGGGTTTGACCCCGTTTTCCCTCCACGTTACGATGCCCCGCTTCGATTCGTCGATCCGTGAAGAAGCTAGGAGTTGCGTTCGTGTCGGATATTGTGATCAAGGACATTCTTGAAGCGGGCGTCCACTTCGGCCATAAGACGAGCCGATGGAATCCGAAGATGCGGCCGTACATTTACGCCCGCCGCAACAAGATCCATATCATCGATCTGAAAGAGACCGTCCGTGGTCTCGTTCGGGCTCAGAAGTACCTGCAGAAGGTCGCGGCCCAGGGCAGCCTGGTGCTGTTTGTCGGCACCAAGCGGCAGGCGATGGAAGCCGTCACCGCCGTTGGCCAGCGGACCGGCATGCCTTACGTCACCGAACGGTGGCTCGGCGGCACGCTGACGAACTTCCGGACGATTCGCAGCCGCCTGCGTCGCCTCGAAGAGCTGGAGCGCCTGGAAACGACCGGCGAAATCTCCGGGTTCTCCAAGAAGCGTCAGTCGACGCTGCTCCGCGAACTCGAAAAGATCCGCCGGAACCTCGGCGGCGTTCGCGAGATGAACCGCCTTCCGGAAGCGATCGTTGTCGTCGATCCGACCAAGGAAAAGAACGCCGTTCGCGAGTGCAAGTCGCTCGGAATCAAGGTGGTCGCCCTGATCGACACCGACTCGGATCCGGACAAGGTCGACCTGCCCGTTCCGGGCAACGACGACTCGATCCGCTCGATCGCACTGATCATGAACTACCTCGGCGACGCGATTGCTGCCGGCAAGGCCACCCTGCCGCAGAAGCCCGAGGAAGCTCAGAAGGTCGAAGAGCCGAAGGCTGTTCCGAACGTTCAGTAATTATTGAACGTCTGAATCCGATGCTGTGGTTTCGGGGACGGATTGCCTGACCGCCGGTCAAGCGAGCCGCCCCCGTCGCCCGTTTCAGACGTCCCTCATTTCACCTATGATCCGTGAGCCTCTGCGCCCGGCAGCCCGCTGCCGGAGTCGGTGAGAGGACGCGAAGGGCAGGCTCTTCGCCGGCCAGATCCGGCCGTCACCCTACCATTCAGGATTCTGAGTCATGGCTGATATTACCGCCGCCGCCGTCCAGGCGCTTCGCGAACGCACCAAGCTGCCGCTCATGAAGGTCAAGGCCGCTCTGGTGGAAGCCGGGGGCGATGCCGAAAAGGCAATCGAAATCCTCCGCTCCCAGCTCGGCAAACTGGTCGAGAGCCGGAGCGCCAACGAAACCAAGGAAGGCCGCATCTTCATCGCCACCAAGCCCGATGGCAGTGAAGCGGCCATGGTCGAGATCCAGTGCGAGTCGGCCCCGGTCGCCGGCAGCGAACAGATCGTCGGACTCGGCAAGGCCCTCGTCGACCGCGTCCTGAACGGCGCCCCCCTCAGCTCCGTCGAAGCCCTCATGGGCGAGAAGGCGCCGGACGGACGGACCTTCAAGGAAGTCTTCGAAGAAATGCTCCTGCAGATCCGCGAAAAGATCGTGGTCTCGCGGATGGCCAAGGTCGAAGGCCCCGTCGGCATCTACCTGCACCACGACGGAAAGACCGGTGTGCTGTTCCAGGCCGAAGGCGACAACAAGTCGGCCCCCGTCCTGAAGGATGTCGCGATGCACGTCGCGGCCCTGAAGCCCACCGTCGCCCGCGTCGAAGACGTCGACCCGGCCAAGGCCAGCGAAGAACGCGAGAAGCTGACCGCCGAAGCCAAGGCCAGCGGCAAGCCGGAAAACATCGTCGGCAAGATCGTCGACGGCAAGATGAAGGTCTTCTACCGCGACGAAGCCGGCGTCCTCGCCGAGCAGATGTTTGCCAAGGACGACTCGAAGTCCGTCAGCCAGGTGCTCGCCGAAGCCGGACTGAAGGTCAAAGCCTTCACCCTCTGGGTGCTCGGCGGCTAAGAGTCTTGCGTGTGACAACAAAAGCCCGGTGGGTGCCAACCCCCCGGGCTTTTTTAGTGAGCGGCAAGGCGCTAGCCGCCGGTGTGCGCCCCCTCGCCCCCTCGTTCCCAGGCTCCAGCCTGGGAACGCCCCGCCAGAAGCTCCGCTTCGCCCCCGCGCAACCAGCCCTCCATTGGGAACAGCCGCGCCCGCCCTGCCAGCGATTGCCGACACCTGAGGGTTGCATCCCCTCGACGTTTTTGCGTTGATGCGAACGTTCGTTCGCAGTCATCCCGCGTGAGTGATGCCCTTCATGATCCGCCTGCTCGCGCTGGTCCTTGTCGCAACGCTGCTGGCCGCCGCACCGTCGGTCGCCGCCGACCGCCCGCCCAACATCGTCGTCTTCCTCGCCGATGACCTCGGCGCCCACGACCTCGGCTGCACCGGCAGCTCCTTCTACGAAACGCCCAACCTCGATCGTCTCGCGTCGCAGGGGGCCCGCTTCACACAGGCATACGCGGCCTGCCCGGTCTGCTCTCCTTCACGGGCCAGCCTCATGACGGGCAAGTGGCCCGTCCGAACCGGCGTCACCGACTACATCGGCGCCCCCCAGCCCGACAAATGGAAACGCAACACCCGACTCCTCCCCGCCCCGTACCAGACCTTCCTCGACCTCCGGGAAACGACCCTGGCCGAAGTCTGCAAATCTGCCGGCTATGCCACCATGCACGCCGGCAAGTGGCACCTCGGCCCGGAGGCGAACTGGCCCGAGCACCAGGGCTTCGATGTCAACAAGGGAGGCCATTCCGCCGGCGGCCCCTATGGCCCCGGCAAGTATTTCTCCCCCTACGGTAACCCGCGCCTCGAGGACGGGCCGGCCGGGGAGCATCTCCCCGATCGACTCGCCCGCGAGTGCTCCGCCTTCATCCGGGAGAACAAGGACAGGCCGTTCTACGTCAACTTCTGGACCTACGACGTCCACACGCCGCTGATGGCCCGCAAGGACCTCCTCGCGAAATACGAAGCCAAGCGCAGCCGGCTCGGACTTGAGCCGAAGTATGGCCGTGAGGGATCCCGCGACGTCCGCCTGGTGCAGGAGCACGCTGTCTACGCGGCGATGGTCGACGCCATGGACGACGCCGTCGGCCAGGTCCTCAGGACGCTCGATGAACTCAAGCTGGCGGACGACACCCTCGTCATCTTCACCAGCGACAACGGCGGCCTCTCGACCAGCGAAGGCTGGCCCACCTCCAATCTCCCGCTGCGTGGCGGCAAGGGGTGGCTCTACGAGGGTGGCATTCGCGTTCCGCTCCTCGTCCGCTGGCCCGGCAAGACCACGCCGGGATCGGTCATCGACACACCGGCCGTGACGCCCGACCTGTTCGCGACTGTCGCCGCCGCGGTCGGCAAACCGACGAAATCCGATGGCATCGACCTCGCCCCCGTCCTGCGGGGGGAGTTGTCTTCGCGCCCGCTCTACTGGCACTACCCGCATTACGGCAACCAGGGAGGCGCTCCCGGGTCGGCGATCCGCGTCGGCAACCTGAAGCTCATCGCCTGGGACGAGGGGGGCATCGAACTGTTCGATCTCGCGGCCGATCCCGGCGAGACATCGCCGCTCGACGACAGGACTCGGATGTCGGAGCTGATCGAAAAGCTCATTCTCTGGAAAGAGCAGGTCGGGGCCCGGTCGCCGACCCCCAATCCCGGCTTCGACCCGGCCAAACCGACAGGCCGCGGGACGAAGAACCCGACCGACCCCAGGGGCTGAAGGACCGGTCCGGCGCGCAACCTCACCCGTCAGGGTGAGAAGCCTTCGATCGAGACCGGGAGTCAGTCATGGACATTCAATGGGCCGGTTCGACCGACCGTCATCGCACCGCGCGCCACTCAGGCCTGCGCCAGCTCTCCACATTCCGCCCCGGACGGTCTCCGCGCGCAACCACCCCTGTGACCAGTCGCTGTTCCGGAAACCGCCGCTCCGCACGCCTGTTTGCATCCCTCACAGGGGGGGCCGCGCCCTGCATTTCACCGTGCGAACTCGGTTCAGAACCGCCGCTCGTCGGTTGCCGACCCGGGAAGAATCGCGGACTTCTCGGTCTCCTTGCTCTCCTTGCCCGTTTCCTCAATGAATCAGGCCGGTTTTCGAGAAGGACAGCCGCGCACTCCTTGCCCTTTCAGCGCCCTTCTCGCCCCGCCGCCGCGCAACCCTGCTCGAAGAATCGCCCCGGATTTCCAGACAGTCGCCCACTGCCGGCCGGCCATTCCCGGCGGGCCGGTTCCCGACTTTGCGAACGCCCGGGTCGTCCTTGCGGGCCGGTGACCGACGCTCAATAATCCTTCCACTCCAACCGGAATTCCGCACGCGCGAAAGGGTTTCGATGGTTGAGTGGTTCCGCAATGTGTGGGTCGCGGTCAGCACCGTCCTCGGTGGTTTGTGGATCACGTTGAAAACGTGGTTCCAGACATACAACCGCAGAACCATGGCCGAGGTCTACGAGTACCCGGAACGCCCGGTCCCCGTGAAGGCCCGCTATCGTGGCTTCCACCGCTTCGACCTCACCACCTGCATCGGCTGCGAGAAGTGCGCCGTCGCCTGCCCGGTCGACTGCATCTACATCGACAAGGTGAAGAGCCCCGTCGGGAAGGGCTTCCGCATCGACGGCTTCACCATCGACTACACCAAGTGCATGTTCTGCGCGCTGTGTGTCGACCCCTGTCCGGTCGACTGCATCTTCATGGGCTCCAACCACGACCTCAGCTGCTACAGCCGCGATGGCTGCATCGTCGACTACGCCAAGCTGCCGCTCCAGGTCGGCTGGGGTCAGTCAACGCTCAATCCCACGGCCGTCGCGGAATCGAAAGTCCTGCATCAGCCGGTGTGGGTCAAAGGCGAGCCCAGCCCGTTCCCGTTCGCGGCTGACGAGGCACACTGAAGACGCGTCAAAGCCCGCCGACGCAAACGGCGGAACCCGACTCTCGTAACGACTCGGGCTTTTGAGTGTGAATAACGGCGGCGGAAGCACAAATGATTGATCTGAATATCCATCTGTTGCTGTTCACCGCGGCCGGCATCACGCTCCTTCTGGCGCCGCTGGTCATCGGTCGATTCCTCCGGCCGACCCTGCCCACGCCCGAGAAGGACGCCGTCTACGAATGCGGCGAGCCGACGATCGGGTCGAGCTATATCCAGTTCGACCTGCGGTTCTACGTCGTGGCCCTGCTGTTCATCATCTTCGACGTGGAAGTCGCCTTCTTCTTCCCCTGGGCCGTCGTCTTCGGCGGTGCGCGTCAGCTCGCCGATCCCCGACTGACAACCTCCACGCGAGAAGCCCTCACCGACCGGCTGCTCGACCTGCCGGCCGGAACGACGACCGCCGACACCGCAATGTCGGCTCAGGACGCCCTGCGGATGTCGACGATCGGGATGTTCGACATCTTCGTCTTCTTCGGCGTGCTGCTCGTCGGCTTCGCCTATGTCTGGAAGCGCGGCGACCTCGACTGGGTCCGCTCGATGGTGAACCAGGCACGCACCGCGAAGGGGCTGCCCGAACGGAACGCGGCCTGAGAATCGACCCCGGCGCCCCGTTCAGCGACGCGATTCGTCCACCGCGGGGCGGACGGGAACGAGTTCCGCCGCAAACCGGCTGCGCGGAGTCGGTCGGGCTGCGGAATCGGACCGCGGCAATTCCGGGAGCGACTGCGGCAGCGTCCGCTGTTCCAGGTCGATCCCCGCGGCGCCGCCGTCTTCCGCACCCTTCAGCGCCGAGTTCTGGCCCGAGGGATCGAGCGTGAAGTCGGCCATTTCGGCTCGCGTGAACTCAGGCTGCTCCCAGGCCGCACCGTTCGCGAACAGTTCGCCGGTCGTCCGCTGCTCCACCTGGCTCGCTCCGCGAGCCATCCACCGGCTGAACCATTCGTCGAACTTCCACGTCGTCAGCGACGGTCCCGCCACACCCGGCGTAGCGATGTCGACAGCCGGCCCCGCCACGTCAAACCAGTTGTACCGGCCGTTCCAGCTCAACGAGTCAATGTAGTCGTTCACATCGCCCTGGCCGCTGATCGAGATGAGCGGCTGGCTGGCGTCAGTGATCTTCACGATCGAGCTGCGGCAGTCGATCTGCAGCGGCCGCGCCGTTTCACGGTCTCCCAGTTCAATCAGCGCCAGCGACCGTTCCAGCACCGCCGTCACATGCTCGAGGAGCAGTTCGTTCGGCCCGCGGCTGGTCGCCATCGCACTCGGGCTGCTTCCGGAGGACTGTCGGAACAACGCGCCATTGAGTGCAAGCGCCGATTGCGCGATCCGGACATCGACCACATCCGTCGAATCCTGCCAGATGAGGTCGGCTGCGCCCCGCACCACCGACGATTCCACTGTGATCTCCAGCGGCCGATCGGCCATCACATCGGTCATCGCCCGGCCGATCGCCGGAGCGGAACGGGTCACAGCGTCAAACACCGCGACAGGCTGCCGGTTCCCGTTCTGGATCGTCACGCTCACGCCGCGGAGTGAGACCCGCCCTCCGAGCGCCAGCGAAAACACCGACCACCGCGCCGGAGTTCTCCCCGGCACAGCCAGAACGAGATCCACGTCCGCCATGAACAGCGAACCGCCCGCCACGGTGAAGATCTTCGGCGCGGGAACCGAGCTCCAGAAGGCTTCGTCTTTCGTCAGCCCGATGTCGAGTTGCGGCCTGCGTCGGGGCGCGGCCCGAATCGTCAGCCTCCTTCCAATTCGAATGGGCCGCACGACTTCGCCGGACGGGCCGTCGAAATCGAGTTCGATCACGTCGTCATCGGCCGCCGCCAGGATGGCCGCCTCGAGCGATGAGAAACGCTGCGTAGAACGATCGTTGACCGACTGCAGCACGAAGTTCTGCGACGGAGCTTCGATGCGGCGCGGTTCGGTGTCCGTCGAAGGCTGACCCGGCTGCAGGAACGATTTCACAGAGTCGACGAGATCCGACGGGTTCAGTGTCGAAAAATCGATCCCTCCCGGCGCGGCGGAAATCGCGGGGGCGTTGCGCGGGATCGCGAACTCGCGGGGCGCTTCAGCGACTCCCCTGACGATGCCGCCTGAGGGCCGACGATTGGTCGTCGCCGGATCAGGCTCGGCAGGCGCCACCAGAGGCGTCTCTGAGGGGACACTGTCGACGATCGCGGGAGCAGGAGGATCGAGACGCTCGGGGGGAGTCGTGCGGCTCGAGCGATCGACCGACCACACCAGCACCATCAGCGCGACGAATGCGCCCATCCAGCCCCATCCCGCCCGGATTCGTTCTCGCGGCGGCGCGCCGTAAGAGGTCGACCACACTCCGGAGACCGGCGACGTCGGCCTCAGGCCGATTTCCGTCGTGACCGACAGCAGGTCGGCGACCAGTTCATCGGGTGTGGCGTATCGGGCTGCCGGATCGGCCGCCATCATCCGCCGCACCACGTCCGAAAGCTCCGGCGGCACCGCGGAATTGCGCGATGAGGCGTCCGGCGGCTCGGAGCGATGGTGATTCACCACCTTCTGAAACATCGACCCCCGCGGATAGGGAGGCTCGCCGGTCAGCATGTGGAACAGCGTGCAGCCGAGCGAATAGATGTCACTGCGAACGTCCACACTCCGCGGGTCGACCGCCTGCTCTGGCGAGATGTAGTCGAACGTCCCGAGCGTCGTGCCGGTCTGCGTCAAATCCTGAGAGACTTCAACGCTGTTCTGCCGCGCGAGTCCCCAGTCGACGAGCTTCGCCCGGCCCGTCGGAGAGAGAATGATGTTGGATGGCTTGATGTCGCGGTGGACGACGTCGACGGCCGCGGTGTGCCGAAGGGCATCCGCGATCTGCAGCGTGTAGCCGACCGCTTCATCCGGCGAGAGCGATCCGCCATGATCTGCGAGCGCTTCCCGAAGGTTTCGACCCGGGACGAATTCGAAGGCGATGTAATACAGGCCGTGGTCATGGCCCACATCGTGCACGCGGGCGATCGACTCGTGATCGAGCCGCGCCGCCGCGCGGGCTTCATTCTGAAATCGGGTGAATGACGATCGGTCGCGCGACAGGTCGGGCCCGAGCACCTTGAGGGCGACGATCCGGTCCAGCCGCGAGTCGAGCGCCCGAAAGACGGCCCCCATTCCGCCGCGGCCGATCTCCTCTTCGATCACATACGGCCCGAGCGCCACGCCCGCGACCGGCACGCGGACAGCATCACGCGCCGGGAACAGCATCGCCCCCACATCGGGGCGGTTTGTCGGCGGAGCAGCCGGTTCGGCCTGCGCCGGACGCAGCGACGGCATCGGCTTCAGGAACGTGTAGGCCGTTCCCGAGGTCTCGGATTCCGGTTTGTTGCGAAGGACACTCATGTCTGCGCGCGATCGGCGTGGGGCGCGGCGGGGCGGAGATCACGAATCAGAGGGAGCAAAGAATTCTCCCCTAGGCTCGATTCTGATTCACATCGGCGTCGATCGCCGTCAGGAAACCTTCGAGCCCGAGAGCGAGTTCCTGCGAGAACGCCGCACTGTCCAGAACCAGGTCGGCCGTGCTGCGAACGGTAAGGTCCGTGATCGACTCATTCTCCACCTCGCCTCCATGCCGGGTCACCCGTCGAAGGGTATGCGCCTTCGGGATGAACCCCCGCTCCAGATGATCCATCAGCTCCCGTGTGAGCTTGTCGGCTTCCATCAGCTTCTGCCTCAGCGTCATGCCGTTCGGAGAGGGGATCTTCATCACGAAGTCCTTTGACGGGCGACAGAAGTCGACACAAGATTAGACTCACCTGACACTTGCATGGTCAAGATGGGCGGGCCCGGATCCGCTCCTGTGCAGCCCGGGGAACCTGACGCCAAACGTCGACAGCCGATCGCAAACTGAAGCGCCGCCCGCGATTGAAGACATCCCGGCCACCGGCGGCCAATGGCAATGAGAATCCTGCTCCTCGCCGATATTCACTCCAACTGGGCCGCCCTTTCGGCGATTCGAGAAGAGTTCGACGCCTGCATGGTCCTGGGGGACATCGTCGACTACGGCTGCAATCCAGTCCCCTGTGTCGACTGGACCCACGCCCACGCGACCGCCGCGGTCCGCGGGAATCACGACCACGCCGTCGCCCAGCGCGTCACCCCCAGAGGAGGCCGCGGCTTCCGACGACTCGCCGCCGAGACCCGGCCACTGAACTGGGAACTGATCGACTCGTACCGGACCAAGTTCCTCGCCCGACTCCCCCTCACGCTTTCCCTCACGCTCGACGACAAGCGGTTTTTCCTCGTCCACGGCAGTCCTCGCGATCCGCTCGATGAGTATCTCCCCGTGGAAGCCGAGGCGTGGCGCGCCCGGCTCGAGGGAATCGAGGCCGACTTCATCTGCGTAGGACACACCCACGTCCCGATGGATCTCGAAGTCGACGGCAAACGCGTCATCAACCCCGGCAGCGTCGGCCAGCCGCGCGACGGCGACCCCCGGGCGTCGTACGCGATCATCGACAACGGCGAAGTCTCCTTTCACCGGGCCGAGTACGACATCAACGCGGCCGTCGAACAGATGCGAACGGTCGGCCTCGCCGAGTGGGCCGTCGAACTCAACGAAGCCGTGCTCAGAAGCGGCGGCCGACTCACGCGTGAAGACATGGACCGCGTCGGGATCGCCTGGGGCGAAACGGTCGGCGGACTCGACGAAGATTACTTCGACTGAGCCATCTCCCGGGCATTGCAGGCCCTTCAACTCCATCCATTCGCGCATCGCGAGTCGCTACACTTTCCCCGCTGTCACCCTCGCGCGCGCCCCCTTCGACTGGCCATCATGAGCGTCTACCTCGGGATCGATATCGGGACCAGCGGCACGAAAACGCTGGCCGTTCGTGAAGATGGAACCATTCTCGCCAGCGCCACGAGCGAGTATCCCCTCTCGACCCCGCAGCCCGGATGGTCGGAACAGGAACCACACCACTGGTGGGAAGCGACCGTCGCCACCGTTCGCGAGGTGCTCCGGGAAGGGAAGGTCAAACCGGCCGACGTCAAAGGGATCGGCCTGTCGGGCCAGATGCACGGCAGCGTCTTCCTCGACCAGGACCACCAGGTCATTCGCCCGGCTCTCCTCTGGAACGATCAGCGCACCGCCGCCGAATGCGCCGAGATCGAAGAACGCGCCGGCGGACGCAAGAAGCTGATCGGCATGGTGGCCAATCCGGCGCTCACCGGATTCACCGCCCCCAAGATCCTCTGGCTGCGCAATCATGAGCCGAAGAACTACGACCGGCTCGCACAGGTGCTCCTTCCGAAGGACTTCGTCCGCTTCCGGCTGACCGGCGAGTTCGCCACGGAAGTCAGCGACGCCTCCGGAACGCTCCTGCTTGATGTGAAGCGCCGCGCCTGGAGCGGCGCGCTGCTCGACAAGCTCGACATCTCGAAGTCGCTCCTTCCGAAGGTGTACGAGTCCGAAGAAGTGTCCGGGACGCTGTCCCCCGTGGCCGCCGAGGCGCTCGGCCTGCCGGTCGGCGTTCCAGTCGTCGGCGGCGGCGGAGACCAGGCGGCCGGAGCGATCGGCAACGGCATCGTCCGCAAAGGAGTCATCTCGGCCACCATGGGAACCAGCGGCGTCGTCTTCGCCCACAGCGATGAGGTGCAGATCGATCCCGAGGGCCGTGTCCACACCTTCTGCCATGCCGTCCGCGGAAAATGGCACGTGATGGGAGTCGTCCTGTCCGCCGGCGGCAGCCTGCAGTGGTATCGTAATCAGCTCGGCCACGCGGAGACGGCCGTTGCGCGCGGCATGCACGTCGATCCCTACGAACTCCTCAGCGCCGAGGCCGCGACCGCTCCCGCGGGATCGGAAGGCCTGTTCTTCCTTCCCTATCTCACCGGGGAGCGCACGCCGCACGCCGATCCCACGGCCCGCGGCGCCTGGATCGGAATGACGCTCCGGCATGGTCGTCCGCACCTGATCCGCTCGGTGATCGAAGGGGCGACGTTCGCCATGCGCGATTGCCTCGAAATCATCCAGGGAATGGGCGTCCCCGTGAAGGAGATCCGCCTCTCGGGCGGAGGAGCGAAAGGCCGCTTCTGGCGCCAGGTCCAGGCCGATGTCTACGGCCAGAAAGTCTCGACGATCAACGCGGCCGAAGGGCCCGCCTATGGCGTCGCCCTGCTCGCAGCCGCCGGAACCGGGGCCTACAAGAACGTCGTCGAAGCCTGCGAAGCGACGATCAAGGTCGTCGAAACCACGCCGACGGATGCGAAGGCCCGCAAGGTGTACGACGCGTCCCACAAGGTCTACCAGCAGCTCTACCGCTCGCTGAAAGCCGACTTCAAAACCATCGCCGGGCTGGTGCAGTAAGAAGGAGTCGCCGCAGGGCCGGCCTTGCCGGCCGGCTTCCTTCCGTTTGCGTGCATAGCCATCGGGAAGCGCCGGCGTTCTGAAGTTGCGGTCGAGGGGGCATGGACATTCGCTGTCGCGGAGGCCGGCCCCCCGGGGGGAGGAGACCTGTGACGACCTGTGACGACCTGTGACGACCTGTGACAGCGAAAACCGTCTGAAACATTGGAGTTCTGGACCTGTGACACGTGTGACGAGCTGTGGAGTCTTTTTTCACCCCCTCTCGCGGGGCTGGTCCCCCTCTGTTTGCGTTGCCAAAGAACGAACTCTCTACCCTGACGGGAGGGGTTGCGCATCAAGAAGAGACTTCGCCTGTCTGAAGTGGCTTTGAGCCGCAACCTTCGGCTGGGAAGTTGATTGCGTCGCATTACGCAGCGAAATCCTGACATCGCGCAGGGAAGTTTTCGCCCGCACGGAGGGCCGCTTGAATGTCGAGCGGCCTAGCGATGTTGCCGAAAGGTGCTACCGTGGAATTGTGGCTGGCCTTTGAAAGCGCCGCCAATGGCTAGTTTTCGCTGTGCCATCGATCGCCGCAGCGGCAAGGACCATTGACGTTCTCCTCGAGCTTCTGAGAACGGTTCTGTCCGCCGAATTCAGACAGGTGTCGCCATGCTGTTCGCAACCGTTGTTCGGATCGATGACTCGATCCTGATCGAAGATGTCGAGATTCAGGCGCAGGACGCCAGACGCGGGACCGGGGATGGTCATATCTGGCGGGGAGTGTTTGATTTACCTGGGGCGAGACCCGGGCTCACGATGGGGGAGACCATTCACCTGCGACTCGAGGACCGCAGCTTGATCGCGGCCGTGGTGACGGAAGTCGAAGGGAATCGCATTCACTTCCGTGCCCGAGGCAAAAAGCCGACTGAGTCCCCGCCCGTCCTGCAGTGAAGCGCCATCCGCTGTTGAGTCGCGACGCCCGCCGGGCGATGATGCCGGACGGGCTTTTTCGTTTGCTGTCCGGAACCGAAGAATGAACGGCAAGCAGCGACATCCTGACGGGTGGTGGAATTCGTCTCCGTGGGACTTCGCTGTCGTCGCGATCTGCCTCGCGTTCAACCTGGCCTCAGTGGACCTGAACGATCCGTTACGCCGCCTGGCGTTGATCGCCTTCACGATCTGGTGCTGCTTCCTGCTGGAAAAGGCCGTCAGGGTATGGCGGGCCTGCCGACGGCGTGAGCACGACTCGATCTAAATCGCCCTCCGAAACGATTCCGCGGCGAAAACCGTCAAACGGGACCACCGCTCGAGAGTCGTCAACCTGGTCGCGTGGCCCCTCCCGTCCGGCTAGTTCGATCCGGCCTTCGCCTTCAGCGCCTCCAGTTCCGTGCGGACCTCATCGAGTTCCATCGAGGTTCTCGACAATCCTGTCAGAGCAGCGTCGAGCTCTTCCCGGCATCTCCGACTGTCTGTTTGCAGAGCCTCGATTCGCGAACGGAAGCCGCCGAGGCGCACCATCTGGTAGAGACAGACAGCGGCGAGCACGCCAATCACGAGAAGCGGTGCCCGGTTCACACGGCGGCCTGGAGTGGATTCGCTCATGAGAGGTCACTGTAGAGGATCGAGAGTTCAGACGTGCCAATTTCGCGAGCGCAGCCATCCGGTCGGGCGGAGTAGGCCGCAGTTGAGTCGCGAGGCCCGCCGGGCGATGATACCGGGCGGGCTTTCTGTTGTGCGTTGGGGACGCAATCTTAAGGAGCATCGCTGTGAGCGTGGGCGACCTGAAATGCCACCGTTGCGGCTCGTCAATGACACCCGGACAAGTCGAGGCCCGTGTCGCACCAGCGCGGCGAGAACGTTTGACGTGGCGTGACGGGCGGGCCAAGGAGTCGGGCTGGGATACGCTTCTGGGCGCTTCCGATGTCATCGGCATTTCTGCCCGCCGATGCGAGGGCTGCGGCCTCATCGAACTGTACGCGGGCGGCGGCCGATAACCCGACAAGAACGATTTCGTGGCCCTGCACATCTTCCACGACAGCTTCTGCCGGATTCATTCGTCGATCCGCTGCACGCCGGCCATGCGGGCGAACCTGAGGGACCATCTCTGGAAACTGGACGATCTGTTTGCGTGAACCACTGTTGAGTCGCGAGGCCCGCCGGGCGATGATGCCGGGCGGGCTTTTTTCGTTTGCAGGGTACTGGGTGGGCTATGTCCATCCTGAAGCGACACATCGGGAAACTGATCGCTCTAGTCGCGATCAGCCCGCTGATTGCGTTGTACTACCGTGAAAGCTGCCGCCGCGTCTCATCGGATGCCGCGAGCCTCATCAACGATGGAATGAGCCAAGCAGAGGTGATCGCGGTTCTGGGGGAGCCTCATTGGAAGGATCGTGAGGGCGACTGGTACTACTCACGGTATGAGCCACTCTTCTTCCTTCGGGTCGGCTTTGGAAACGATCCGTTGCACGTCGGCTTCGACAACAATGGACGCGTGAACTGGATATCTCTCGGCTGAACTATTTTCGCCCAAGATTTTTCAAACGGTACCACTACCGGGCAGGGGGTAGTGGTGCATTTTGAATTTCGCTGCCCCTGACACTGGCACGGAATTTGGGTGTCTCACTACCTCACACAAAAGTGAGGTGTGAAGTGAAGAGTTCTGAAGCGATTGAAGATAACAAGACCTCAGCACTGCCGGTGCTTGAGGTGCTGTGCGAGCGATGTGGTGGGATCGGAGAAACCGATTACGGGCACTGCGGTGACTGTCGTGGGGCGGGACATGTCCTCACGGATGCCGGCGTGCAGATCGTCAACTTGATCGCCCATCAGTTTAAGTTGCGCCATGTCGGCGGCGATTGAGATCAGTTCGACACAAGCCAGTCATCAACTTGCCCGATGAGGCTAACTGCAAACTTGAACAAACCCCTGACAAGGTCAGTGGTCAACTTCCCATCCAAGACAAGTTGATCGCGTTCGGAATACTGACGGAACCTCGGGTCGGATTTCAGGGCAGTTACGAAGTCGTCATCAACCCTGCCGGCCTTGTGTGCGAATACGTTACGCACCTTGCACGCAGCGACTAAGTCGGCGTCCTGCCACATCGCACCCCGCGACAATGGTGACGGCTGCGGGAAGCTCCGAGAATAGGCGTCGACGATGTCATCCAGCCTTGTGAATGTGCACCTCTTAGAGTTGCGGAGTATCGTGCCCATTTTGTGTTGAATGTCGTAGTCGTGCTTGTCGAGCACGCTAAGAGGCAAAGCCTTGCCATCTCCCTGCGACGGACCGCCCTTCGGTTCAAGCTTTGCCAACGTCTTTGGGTGAGCGTTCACGGCGGCCTCCCACAAGTCTCCCGCTAAGGTTTCGAATGCAGTCCAGGCGAGGATTATCTGAGTAGACATCATCGTGACGTATGACTGCTGAATGCCTTCGTCGACAAAATCCGTAATCGGGGAGATGCGGTCATTGAGAGCCCGAAACGGCGACTTCACCCGTTGATGGAAAACGTCTTTCACGATGCTTTGGAAGTCAGCCACCTCCGCCGCCGCGTCCTCCGCACTTCGCCTCAATAACTGCGCCTCTGGTTCGCTGGTGTCAAGACAATGATCGCTGCCGTACTTAATGAAGTGTGCAGAAAGTCTGGACATCATGATACGCTGCCCAACATGGCACATCATGTTGGGCAGCGTGGCTAGATCGATGGCCCGCTTTGCATTTGAGGCAAATGCCTCTACCGCATCCCGTAGTTCTGGGGTCCTGAAGGCAGGCTTAACGGTGATGGGACATATCACCATGAGAAGCCAATGTTCTACTTTCAGATCATGCATCTGATGGCCCTGTTCCCGAACCTCGGGGCTTTGTGGAGAGTCCAAGTCGCCATGACTTTGCTGTTTGTCTACGCCTGTTGCCCATCTCCGCCTCCAGCCTAGCGCACGGAGGTCGGCCCGCGTCTTGGCGGCGCAGCAGCCTTATACCCTGCCGGAGGGGTCCGCGTTCGCGCGGTTGGGATCGTAACCCCCGGTCTCCGCTTCAGCGTGCCTTACGTTCTGCAGCACGCACCAGAACATCCCTAGCCCAGGTGCGGGCGTCGGTGTCGTCCAGCAGCCGCTTCTCGTCTGCGGTCAGCTTCAAGGAGAAGACCTGATCGCGGCGCTCTTCCGGTGGCTTTGGCTTACGACCTGCGCCCGGCCGCTTCCCGCCATGAGTGGTTTCTGTCATGGTCGGATTATTTGAAAGAAGTTTTCCAGTTTCAAGAGCAATGCCATTGCACTGCCTCTTGATTTTAGTAAACATGATTCAAGCGAGAAGAGAAAACCCGGTGGCTGCTGAAACAACCACCGGGCGAACCGTAACCAGACGTTTCCGTCCGACTACAGCCTGAGAAACTTCAGTCTGCCGGATTCGTCGCAGAAGTCAAAGCGAATCCGATGGCTAACCACCTGTCTGCTGAACGTCGCGTGAAGCTGCTGGAGCTGCTGTGCGAGGGCAATTCGATTCGGGGCACAGCCCGGATCATGGACATGGAGCACCGCACCGTCCTGCGGCATCTGGTGATTGCTGGCGAGAAGTGTCGCCAGTTCCTGCACAACCACCTGCAGGAGATCGCGGTTGACCATGTCGAGATCGACGAAATCTGGACGTTCGTTGCCTGCAAGCAGCGTCGGATTGCTCCGTCGGAACGGCTCAATAATCCCCACATCGGCGACCAGTACCTGTATCTGTCGCTCGACCAGCGTTCCAAACTGATCTGCAACTACGCAATCGGAAAAAGAGAGCAGTCGACGACCGACCGCTTCATCGAGGACCTCGCCCGCCGGATCGTCCTCCCGGAACATGGCGGCGACCGCCCCCAGGTTTCGACGGACGGTTTCAAGTGCTATCCAGACGCCATCGCCAACAGCTTCGGCCATCGCGTGGACTACGGCACCATCGTGAAGAAGTACGCGGACGGCTCGGAGCTGACCGGCCGCTACGCTCCCCCGGAAGTGGTCGACTCAGACAGGAAGTCGGCGTGGGGAGTCGAGAACCTGAAGACGATATGCACCAGCCACATTGAACGGTTCAACCTGTCGCTCCGGACGTTCATGAAGCGTTTCACCCGCCTGTCGCTCGGCTTCTCGAAGAAGCTGACGAACCTCAAGGCGGCGGTTGCTCTCCATGTCTTTCACTACAACTTCTGCCGGATTCATTCGTCGATCCGCTGCACGCCAGCCATGCGGGCGCAGCTGACGGACCACATCTGGAAGCTGGACGACTTGTTCGGCGAAGCCTGAGTCAGCCCCCGACGCCACGAGCCCCGCCGATGACGCGGGGCTTTTTCATTGACCGGCAACTATTTCCCGCGAAGATTTTTCAAAATGCACCACTACCGGGCAGGGGTAGTCAGCACTCGGGGAACCGCTTACTATTCCCGTGGAGTAATCGTCCCTTCGAGCGAGGCAGGTGCGGCTGTCTTGTGGTTCGGAGTGCTTCGACGAAGTTCGCAGCGGGGACGGTGACGTGGGTCCTGACTTGCGATGATGTCGCAAACCACTATGTCTCAGGCGGTGAAGGCGCGACCGAGAGTGTTGATCCTCGGCGCTGTCGAAGATTCGCTCGAACCGGTCATTGAAGAGCTTCAGCCGCATTGCGAGCTTGTTGTCGCGGAAGATGTTCCAGACGCCCTCCGGCGCCTGCGCGATGAAACCTTCCGCGGCGTCTGCGTCCTCTCCCGCGATATGGCCCCCGCGGGGTTCCTCCTCGAAGTGGGTGGCGTCCTCGCCAAACTGCCCGACGGCGTCGCCCTCCTCGATGTCGACGGCCGCATCGTCTGGAGCAATGCCCGCCTGGCCGAACTGGCTGGCACGAACCGGTCCCTCGCCGGCGTCGAGTTCTTCGAGGCCTTCCAGAACCCCGAGATCATCGGGCCCGATTTCGCCCCGCTGCACACCGCACTCGCCCTCGGAACCCCGGCCGTCACCACGTTCAAACGGGGCGACAAGGTGTTCCTCGAACTGGATGCCAGCCCGATCGATCAAGCCGAGGATGGGCTGCCCGAGTACCTGCTGATCGTCGTCCGCGACCGCTCCAAGGAAGTGCTGCAGCGGCACAAGCTGAACGCCATCTATCAGGCCGGCCTCGAACTGGGCGACCTGCAGCCCCAGGAAATCAGCGACCTCTCCGAAGAAGACCGCGTCGAACTGCTGAAGCACAAGATCCTGCAGTTCACGAAAGACCTGCTCGAGTTCGAGACGGTCGAGATCCGGCTCCTGAACCGCGACACCGGGGAACTGAAGCCGCTCCTGTCGGTCGGCATGCAGCCCGAAGCGTCGCACCGGGTGCTGTTCGCCAGCTCGGAGAAGAACGGCGTCACCGGGTTCGTCGCCGCCACTGGTCGCAGCTATCTCTGCGAAGACACGTCGCGGGACTCCCTGTTTCTCCCCGGGGCCTTCGACACCAAGAGTTCGCTCACCGTTCCGCTGATCCTGCACGACGAAACGCTCGGAACGTTCAACGTCGAGAGCCCCCGCACCGGCGCGTTCTCGCAGGACGACCTGCAGTTCCTCGAACTCTTCTGCCGAGAAGTCGCGATCGCCCTCAATACGCTCGATCTGCTGGCGGCCGAGAAGGCCTCCACGGCCGCCGAGAGTGCCCAGCAGCTGGCAGCCGACACCGCCTGCCCGACCGACGAAGTGCTGAACGACGCCGCCTGGCTCCTCGCTCAACCCTCGACGAGTCCGGAAGCGGCTGAGCGTCTCCTCCGGATCGTGAACCAGGTCCGCGGCGTCTGCCGCTCGATTCATGGAACCGGCGAGCAGCTGGTCGATGGGCCGAAACCGGCCGACGGCGATCGGGCCGCCCTGATCGGAAAACGCGTCCTGATCGTCGACGCCGAAGCGGACAACCGGAAAGCAGGGCACCAGCTCCTTGGCCCGCACGGCTCGATCGTCGAGACCGCCCGTTCGGCCGAAGAAGCGCTGCTGATGCTGAAAGCCTTCACCTACGACGTCATCATCGCCGACATCCGCCTCCCCGACATGAGCGGCTCGCAGATGTTTGCGAAGATCCGCGACCGGGGCGACCTCACCCCGATCATCCTGATGGCAGGCTTCGGCTACGACGCCTCCCATTCGCTGGTCCGCGGCCGGCAGATGGGGATGAAGTTCGCCATCTTCAAACCGTTCCGGCGCGAGCAGCTCGTCAACGCCGTCGAGCAGTCGGTGAACCCCAAGGCCGAACCGGCCGCCGCCACCATGCCGGCCTGAATCGATCGCGGTAACGCTCGCGCACTCGTGCCATGGCTCTGTGAGCCGTGCAGACGTCGAAAACCTCGGCAATGCGAGAACTCAGGGTTCGCGCTGCCACGCAGCCGGGGATCGATCAGCAGCCCCGAAACGATCACTGCTGGACCCGGCGACAATTGTCGACCGGACCCAGCAGGTTTTCTCAAAGCCCTCGTCGTCGAAGACATGACGACGGAAATCAGAACGACGGCTCGACCGTTACGCCTTGGGCGTCAGGATCGCCATCATGCTGCGGCCGCCTTCCATCTGCGGCGCCTTCTCGATCTTCGCGATATCTTCGAGGGACGTGATAATGCCGTTGAGGATCTCGCGGCCGCGGTCGTGGTGCGCGTTTTCGCGGCCACGGAACACGACGCTGATCTTCACCTTGTCCTTCTCTTCGAGGAAGCCGCGTGCCTGCTTCATCTTGAACTGAATGTCGTGCTCGCCGGTCTTCGGGCGGACACGAATCTCCTTCAGCTGCACCTGATGGCTCTTGGCGCTCTTGGCCGACTTCCGCTTCTGTTCGTACTTGAACTTTCCATAGTCAAGGATTCGGCAGACCGGCGGACGTTCCGTCGGCGCCACTTCGACCAGGTCCAGCCCCGCGTCGACAGCAACTTTGAGAGCGTCGGGAGTCGCGAGAACCCCGAGCATTTGGCCGTTCTGATCAACGACCCGCACCTGTGAAATACGGATCTGTTCGTTGACGCGATGCAAATCGCTGGGTGGACTTCCCTTCATTCTTTCCTTCTGTGCGGAGAAAGCGGATACGCCTCATTGATCGTAAGAATATAGTACGACAGGCGATAAGCCCTTATGATGATGCCGGTCGTCGATCCCGTCAAGAAGCGGTTTCCTCAGAATCCGGACCGACGGCCAGCAGAAATCGGCCAAAATCCTCTTCCGCATGGCGCCAACAGGCCGCCGGGCAGCTCGAGTTCTCGAATCTGGAGTCCCAGGAATGGGCACGTTACTGATGGAGATCCTGCGAAGTTCCGGCCCGCGGAGCGGGCTCGCTCTCGCTGCGCTATTGGGCTCGTTCACCGCCGCCGCTTCGTTCGGCGTCGATGCGGGGGAAAAGGAATCTCCCTCCCCGGGGAGCTCCACCTTCTTTGTTCCGCAGGCCAGAACGACTTTCGTTCTCCGGCGAAATCTCTCCGCCGATCGCGTCGGAGTACTCGGGATGACGCCCGAAGAAGGGGAGTACGTCACCGCCAACAGCATTGTCGCCAAGCTCAAGGATGAAGTCCCCCAGGCGGCCGTCGCCGCCTCGGCCGCCAAGGCCGAGAGCGATGCGGAAATCACCGCCGCCGACAAGCTGGCAGAATCGGAACGTCTCGAAGCCACGCTGATGGATGAAGCGAACCGCAACGCCGGCGTCTCCCGTCCCCCGTACCCGAAGTCCGATGTCGATCGTGCCCGCCTCCGCGCAGAAGCCGCTGACCTCCAGACAGGCGTCAAGCGCCATGAAAAGCGTCTCGCCGGCTTCGAACTGGCCCAGGCCCAGGCGGAACTGAAAACGTTTCACATCATCACGCCGATCGACGGCATCGTCACCCGCGTGTTCAAGCGGGCCGGTGAAGGCGTCCAGCAGGCGGAAAGCATTCTGGAAGTCGTCAACACCACCATCATCCGAGTGGAAGGCCGGATCCCGGCCGCCGTCGCGTCCCGCGTGAAGGTCGGCTCGCCAGTCCGAGTCCGGTTCAAACTCGGCCCCGTGCCCCAAAGCGGCCCGCCCGGGCCGGCCATCGAACTGGAAGCCAAGCTCGGATTTGTCGACGTCTCGGCCGAGGGGGTGGGCGAAGAACGCTACGTCCGCGTGTGGACCGAACTGGTGAACCCCCGCCAGATGCTCCGCGACGGCACACCCGCGGAGATGACCATTGTTCTCGACACGGCTCCGGGCGAGGTCGCCGACGCCAGTGTCGAGGCCGTTCCCGAAGCCTCCAGCCGCGCCGGTTCCAAGCCATCGAATTGATCGCGTGAAGAAATCGTTTCTGACCCGTGACGAGGTGCGCGACGTCGATCGCCGGGCCATCGAGGAGTATGGCCTGCCGGGCGTCGTCCTCATGGAAAACGCCGGCCGGCGCTGCTCGGAACTGATCGACGCGGGCCCCGTCGTGATCTGCTGCGGACGGGGCAATAACGGCGGTGACGGCTTCGTTATCGCCCGGCACCTGGAGAACCGCGGATTCGCCGTCGAGATCGTGGCCGTTGCATCCGTCGAGCAACTTCGAGGCGATGCGCGGATCAATGCGGATGTCGCCTCGAAGGCCGGCATCCCCATCACCGTTGCCAGTCAACCGGCCGAGTGGGCCGCACTGGCGCCGCGCCTGGATCGCGCACGCTGGATCGTCGACGCGCTTCTCGGAACCGGATTCTCCGGCGAACTGCGCGAACCTTACATCGCAGCGATTCAGACGATTAATAATTCGTCAGGTGCGATGACGAAGGTGCTGGCTGTGGATGTTCCCTCCGGGCTCGATGTCGAGACAGGAACCGCGGCCGCCCACTGCATCAAAGCCGATGTCACAGCCACGTTTGTGGCGATGAAGCGGGGCTTCTTTGAGGGAAGCGCCAAGCCCTTTCTGGGCCGTGTGGAAGTGGTCGACATCGGTGTCCCGCGGAACCTCTTGACATCATTGGGGCTCGGCAAAGAATGACCCTGAGGCAGGCACGCAGATTGCGACTGCCAGATTGGTGAGTGCCCACGACTGTCGAATTGACAGTCTGCGAAGCACCCTCAGGAGTGATGGAGTTTTTCGGGTCCGTCTCTGAAGGCGGGCATGCGGGTTCGCTCGCGACCGCATGAACCTGTTCCCCGCCTTCTCGACTGGCCCGCTTTGTTGGCTGCGGTCGCAGCCGTCTTTCAATTTCGGCCGATCCGGTGGTCGCCTGTCTCCAGTCGTTCGTCGCGAACACGCGTCGTTCGAGGAGCGCCGGCCAACTTTCCAGGAGTGAAACTATGAACTCAGTAAGACGCGGAACGACGTGGATTCTTGCCATGGTCGCCAGCATGTCGCTCGGCGCCGGCGCGATGGTCTGGTCGCAACCGAAGCCGACTCTCAAGGCCCCGCTCAAGACGCCGACAGACCTCTCGCTGTCGTTCCGCGAAGCCGCCAAGCATGTCCTCCCCTCCGTCGTCTCGATTCAGGCCGTCACCAAAGGCACGACGCGGACGGTTCGCGGCAACGACGAAATGCTGGATGATCTGAACCAGGAAGAGATCCTCCGCCGGTTCCTCGGCGAAGGACTGCCGCGCGGATTCGGCCGCGGCGGTCGCGGCGGCTATGTGCCCCAGCAGATCGGCACCGGCTCGGGCGTCATCATCGACAGCTCGGGCGTGATCCTGACGAACTCGCACGTCGTCGCTCAGGCCGACGAAGTCACCGTCGAACTTCAATCGGGCCACCGCCTGAAGGCCAAGTCGTGGGCCACCGATCCGCGGCGTGACGTCGCGATCGTGAAGGTCGAGTCGAGCGATCTCCTGCCGGCCGCCGAAATCGGCGACAGCGATGAGATGCAGATCGGCGACTGGGTCCTCGCGCTCGGCAACCCGTTCAACGTCGGCACCTCCGTGACGCAGGGAATCATCTCCGCCACCGGACGGACCACGAACATCAACGAGCTGGAGAGTTACATCCAGACCGATGCGGCCGTGAACCCCGGCAACAGCGGCGGCCCGCTGATCAACCTCAACGGGCAGGTCATCGGCATCAACACGGCCATTTCCTCGAACAGCGGCGGGTATGACGGCGTGAGCTTCGCCATCCCGATCAACATGGTCCGCGGAATCGCCGACCAGCTGATCAGCACCGGCACCGTCAAGCGGTCATACCTCGGAATCGGCCTGCAGCCGCTCGATGAAAAACTGCAGAGCTACTTCAACGTCGAATCGGGCGTCCTGGTCACTCTCGTGAATCCGGACACTCCGGCCTCCAAGGCCGGTGTTGAGCCGCGCGACATCATCGTGGAAATCGCCGGCAAGAAGATCACCAACCGCTCGATGCTGATGAACCTGGTCGACGGCCTGCCCGCCGGCAAAGCCCAGTCGCTCGTCGTCCTGCGTGACGGCAAGCGCGTGGAACTCTCCGTGACGCCGGAGGAAATGCCCGAAGGCTACACCTCGGCCCTCAAGCGGACGATGAAGTCGGCCGAACCCGAAAAGGTCGATGAAAAGACGGAAGCCAAGCTCGGCATCAGCGTCATGAGCATCTCCCCGGAGGTGGCCCAGCAGCTCGGTCTCAAGGACAGCGTGAAAGGCGTCGTGGTCCGGAAGGTCGAACTGGGCGGAGCCGCCCAGGAAGCGGGAATTGGCGGCGGCGACGTCATCGTCAGCGTCAACCAGCAGCCGGTGACCACGCCCGAGGAGTTCGGCGAAGCCCTGAAGAAGGGTGACGCGAAGAAGGGACACCTGCTGGAAGTCAGCCGCGACGGCGCCAGCCTGCTCGTGGTGGTCCACCCGACCGAGTAATCGGCCGGTCAGTCACGGAATCCGAAAGCCCTGGGACAACAGTCCCAGGGCTTTTTTGTCACTCATCGATGACCAATTGCGGAATGGAAACACCGCATCGTCGCGGCTCACGCGGCGACCGATTCTCCAAGCAGCCACTTCCGGACCGGCGTTGCCGCCCCTCCTTTCCAGGCACTCAGGTGCAGGCCGCCCAGCAACAAGAACCACGCCGACAGCAACAGCGGAGCCCCCTGCCACGCAAAACGGGACTGCAGCACGGTCATTCCGAGCCACGCCGCATTGGCCTCGATCAGTAAAACGCTCCCCGCTGCCAGAAGCGCGAACACGAAATCCCGGCGGGCCCGCGCGATCGCCACGCCCATGGCCCCGATGATCGCCACATAAAGGAGCGAAACATCCGGCGCGGAATGATGGATGACCGAGATCGCCATCTCGGCCGTCGCCAGAAGCCCCGCCGCTCCCCACCTCCAGGCCGCTGCGAGCCGGTCGTCAAAGGCCAGCCCTGCCAGCAGAAGCACCGCGATCAGCGCGTGCACCGTCACCACGCTTTCCGACGTCAGCGGGTTACTGAGGAATCCGCCAAACCGACTCGCGGCAATGACCCCGACGCCGCCCGCCACGAACGCGACGCTCCGTCGTGCTGCCAGGCCATGAATGACCAGTCCCAGGCCGATGATGCCTAGGATCTCCGGTCTCGGACGACAGAAGCTGCCCCAGTCCACAGTCCCTCGATCCACGCACGACTGAATCACCGCCGCGACCAGCAAACCTGATCGCGCCGTTCGGTCGCCTCGCAGGGCCGCGATCGCAAACAGGGTCATCAGCACGATCAACATCATCTGAGGAGGTGCAACGAACAGGCTCGACAGCGAGGCGAGGAGATCGCGTGTCATGGGATTCACGATCCTGGGATTGAACGACAGCAGGAGCGCCGCCGCTGCAAACAGGACAAGCACCCGGCTTCGCCAGAACAGATCCCCACACCGGTCTGCCGCGATGTACAGAAGAATCCCGACAGCCAGCACGAACGGCGCGAGGAAATGAGGACCGAACACGCTCGGCAGGCTCTCGATCGCCACTCGGGTACTGACGGAGGAAGCGCTGTCGAACGACAGGCACTGGGCAAATGTTCGCGCGAGAAGGCACAGGCCCAGAAACACGAACGCGGGCCACGGATACATGGGCCACTTCCAGGGCGTTCCCGTGTCCTCAATACCGCGTGCTCCCTGGCCCACCGCCGGGATGAGCAGGAGCAGCGATCCCGCCGCGAGCCATGAGAACCCGTAGAGCTCCAGACGCAGCAGGTTCCAGTCGCTGGCCCCGGCAGGGCCCGCGAGAACGAGCGGAAACAGGAACAGCAGTCCCATCTGCGCGTAATACGGAAGCCGATACCTCGCCGGGAAATTCAGGCGCAGCCCACGGATCAGGAGTTCTGAAACGACAACCGCGACGCCCAGCGCGGCACACAACAGCCTGGCCCCGTGCGCCCGATCCCTGAGAACGGCATCATCGAACGAAAGCGCCAACTCGGCGAACAGCAGCAGCACGATCAGGACGACGGACCGCGCATCCGCCCACTGCTTCCACGCCCGCACGATCAGCAGGGCCGTGAGCGCCATGGCCACAAGATACGACCCGATCAGGATCAGTCGGACCTGGTCGGGCAGGCTCCGTCCCTGCTGGCCGGCCCAGATGCCCGTCGCATGGAGGAACGCCGCGGCGCTCAACAGGTAAAACGGGTTGGGAGGCGAAAACTTCAGCCCCGGAAAGGACCACCCCGACTCCGGCCGAATGGCCGCATCACACTCCGCAGGTCGAGACTCAGACATGTTGGTGGCTCACACAAGGCAACCGGCCCTGAGCAACCTACGTTCGAGAATCGACCCGCGTTGGAAGTCACCGACAGACTGCCTCAACCGGCCCCCTGGCGTCACGCGCGCCCGAGCGGAATGCCGCCGGAAGATGCGACGGCCATGTGGCCCGCCTGAACGCCCTGCCCATTGGACGCTCGATCGACGCTTGCAGCGTCAGCGGCTGGAACTAAGGCAGAATGGCTTCGAGCGCTTCAGACTGGGTGTCGTAGATGGCCCAGAGGGTGTCGAGCGCCGTGATGCGAAGCATGTCGCGGGCGGCATTCTTCGCGCCGCACAGAACCATTTCGCCGCCGCGGGCTTTCACCTGCTTGTGAACCCTGAGGAGCAGGGCCAGGAACACCGACCCGAAGTACTTGATGCCCGTGAGATCGACGACGACCAGCGGCACCGGCATTTCACGAAGCGGCTTCAGGATCATCTGCGTGGTCTGTTCGATCACGTCCCAGTTGATCTGCTCGATGTCTACCGCCGGAAGTAGAACAACAGCATCTCCGTGCCATTCAATCCGGAAGTCTTCGCCAGCCGCCATCCTGTTCCCTCCTGAAACGATACGTTCGACTGACGCGGCCGGCGATCAATTGCCCGGTGCGCCCGCCTGCCCAACTGGAATCTGCCCTTGAGCCGCCTTGGGGGCCGGCGCGACGCCAAGATCGATCTCCGGACTTTGCGGCGTCGCCTTGCGGTCGGCCGGCTTGTTCTCTTCGAGCCACTTGCCGAGTGCTTCGATCGCCTTCGGGGACACCGGCGGCAACGAGGACGACTCGAGGAACGGCTTCACGACCGGCAGAACGACGTTCTTGTACGCGCCCGAAATCACCTCTTTGCCGCGCGGCGTGTTGAGGTGCATCAGCCCCCAGTGCTTGACCGTCTGGTCGGTGGCCGTGGGCGACTTGTACGCCACGTAAATCGTGTCGAACGCCCAGCGCCACGTCGACGGGGTCGCCTTGTCCGATCCGTTATAGGCCACGCACAACTCCTGCAGCAGGCGAACGGTCTCGTAGTTCACCAGTTCGACGTTCACCTTCTGGTCCAGCGGCAGCTGGGAGATGGCGCGGGCCGCGGCGGCGCGCACTTCCCAGTCGTCCTGGCGGTTCGTCAGGACCGACATCAGGGCATCGATCATCACCGGCCGGTATCCGGTCTCTTCATAGCGACCCGTGTAGCCCAGGGCCTCGACCAGCTTCCAGCGATACCACTTCCGGGCGAGAGGATTCTCGACCTTCTGTTTCAGCGCCAGCGCCAGCGTTTCGCCGATCCGCGATTTCTCGACGGTCGAAATGTCGCCGTCGCGCATCAGGCGTTCGAGGCCGCGCACCGCGATGATCCGCGACGAAATCGGCATCGCTTCATCGAGCAGCACCTTCATCAGGAACTGCCTCGCTTCGAGATAGGGCTGGGCCGGGGCCGGCGGGCGGGCCGTCAGGTTGGCCGGCTTGCCGTTCAGCCGCGCGACGAGCAGCACCAGCGAGTACTGCACGTTGGCCGGCTGGTCCTTGAGCATCGACTCGACCTGCTTCACCGTATTTTCCAGCAGGAAGTCGCGCGCCGCGGGAGACGTGCCCGGCGCCTCAATCGCCCGCGTGATGTTGTCGATGATGATCGCGTGGCGGTCGACGTTCTGTTCCAGCGTCAGACCGTTGATCTGGTTCTGCAGATGCTTCAGGAACTCCTTCTTCTCAGCGTCGCCGAAAGAAGCGGCTCCCAGCTTGCGATCGAAGTCGATGAACCGGCGCTTTTCGAGGGTCTTCCATTCCTCGAACGAGACCTTCGGATTCCAGCTGATATTCGCCGCGCGACGGCCTTCATCAAGGGCCGGTTCGTCTTTGCCTTCCTGGGCCGCGAGAGATCCCGGAGCAAGCGTGACAAAACTCAGCGACAGGCACGCCAGCAGCACCGGCAGACAACGCCGGCCGACAAAGCGGGACGCGAATCGAAATTTCTGCCGCACAACGGGCCCCTTCTCATCCGGCGGATGGTCGCAGAACATTCGCGGTCGATGTGTGAATCAGGAGATGCCAGCGTCTTGCAGGAATGTCCAAAAACGCTCGTCGGAATGACTGGGAAATGAGAGCGTCTGGAATTGAGCCGAACAAGCGGCAGGACGGTCGTCCGCCAATGATGCGGACGATCGCGAAGGGGTTGCAACGCAAATCTCGGCCTCGATACCGTACCAAGGCGTTTTTTCGGCTGCAAGCTGCTTGTTTCGTCGCCACCTGACCTTACGGCATGTCCGGGCAACCGTCTCACTCCGCAGGGACGGCCTGACCCGAACCGCCCGATCGCGCTCAACTGCCGCCGACTCGTTCAACATCCCGGTTGCGACTGGCCATGAGCCTGACTCTCTTCTCCGATCCGCTCTTTCTCGACCACAAGACCGGGCGGCACCCCGAGTCGCCGCAGCGCCTCGAAGCGATCCACACCCGGCTCACCGACGAACGAATGAAGCAGCTCGGCCGGCGAGGCGCGATCCGCCGGGCGACCCTCGAAGAGGTCACCCGCATTCACGGCCGCGACTATGTCGGGCGACTCGAAAAGCTGGCCGCCGCCGGAGGGGGCCGACTTGATGCCGACACCGTGATGTCGCCGGAAAGCTACGATGTGGCCATGACGGCCGCCGGCACCTCGATTGCCGCCGTCGACACCGTTCTCAAAGGCGACTCCACCCGGGCGCTCTGCCTGGCCCGCCCCCCGGGACACCATGCCCTGGCCGATGAGGCGATGGGATTCTGCCTGCTCAACAACGTTGCCATCGCCGCGGCACACGCCCGAACACACCACCAGCTCGACCGGGTCCTGATCGTCGACTGGGACATTCACCACGGAAATGGAACGCAGGACCTCTTTTACAGCGATGGGCAGGTCGTCTTTTTCTCGTCGCAGCGGTTCCCGTTCTGGCCCGGCACCGGTGCGAAGGACGAAACGGGGGTCGGGCCGGGGCTCGGCGCCACGTTCAACCTGCCCGTCGCCTACGGAACCGAACCGGCCGATTTCCAGAAAGCATTTGAGTCCCGGCTGAACGCGGCGGTCCGCCGCGCGAAACCCCAGCTGATCCTGCTCAGCGCCGGCTTCGACGCCCACCGCGACGACCCGATCGGCGATCTCGGGCTCGGCAATGAGGATTTTGAGATCCTGACCCGGCGGCTGTGCGAGGTCGCCGACGCGGAATGCGGCGGAAAACTGGTGAGCCTCCTGGAAGGGGGCTACAACGTCGACCGCCTGGCTGAGTGCGTCGACCTCCACGCGGAAGGTCTTTCCCGATAGCACCTTGCGATGCTCCGCCAGCAGAAGCCCGGGCCAGCTTGCCGGCCGAACGTGAAGCGGGCGACCCCATCCCCCTTCGATACTTCCCGAAAAATCTGACGAACCGTCACAAATTGCCAAAGGAGAACAATCGCCCTCGCCGATACACAGGACACCGGCTGTTTCTCTGTTCGTGTTGCCAGGCAGGCCTCGAACCGAACGGACGCCGGGCAAATCCCCCCGGAGGCGATTCGGATGCCCAAGCTGTCACATGGATTGAAGAAGTTCGCTCTGGCAGCCGTCCTTGGGCTTGTCACTGTTCAGTCGAGCGGATGCTCACTGTTCTACTGGGCGTTGAAAGACGCCTGGATCGCCGGGACGTTTTTCGGCACGACCCCTCTGATTCCGGTCACGCCGTACTACAGCCAGATGATTGAAGACACGTACTGGGAAGAGGAACGGTACAAGAAGGTGCCGATTCTCGACCCCGTCGAAGGCGAGAACGCTCCGTTGTTCTGCGTCGACAACCCGTCGGAAGACGAAGTCATGCGGGCCCTGCCTGATATGACCTCCGGCGGCGTCGCCTTCCTCGCCGAAACCAGCCGCAACAACGTCCGGATGGTCGTCGACCTGATCGTCGACCGCCTCGATGAATGCCGCTTCTATCCCCAGGCCGGCCCGGCCCGGCTGCACCACTGCCACTACAAGGCGACGGTGTACTACGAAGAAGTGAAGCGTTCCAACTGGCCCATCCCGTTCACCCACGTCGACCAGCGTGAAGAAGTGGTCTACATCGACCACGACCACCTGATCCGCTGTGCCGGACCGGACGCGAACTCGCCTTAACGAGCCGCAGCCATTCCCGAGACAACACAACCCGCGTGCAGACATGTCTGCACGCGGGTTGTTTCGTTGTCGGCCGGAGAGCGGTCACATTGCGCAGGAAACCCGCGGCTGGATCACGTTGTGATCCACAAACGGCGAGGGAAGAGGGGAGGGCACCCGCCGGGCCGTGAATGCGGCCGGCGAGGCGCCTGAAGGAACGGAGCGCCTACTCTCTGGCGACGCGGTCGATCCTCGCGCCGATGGCGTTCATCGTCGTCCGCAACTCCACGATCCCCGCTTCGACCAGTTCCGGCGGGCAAAGGGCCGTCTTCTCGTCAACGTCCGTGCGCTGCACGATCAGCCGGGGAACCATCCGGACCTTCGGAGGCTCGTTGCCGACCACCGGCACGTGAATCTCGATGGCGTCACGGAGGTCCTCGGGCGTCGGCTCCCAGTCGAGCCGCCGCCATTCCATCGGATGGACGGCCCCGATCCATTCGAGCCCCAGGGCCCCCTGCCGAATCTCGAGCGCGCCGAGCGGGGCATCGCCCAGCTTGGCAAGATCGTCGACGCTCGCCCCGTGCTTCTCCGACTTCCCCCCGCCCAGAAGCGTGTATTCGACTTCATAGGTCCGGATGATGAAGTTGTGCGTCGTCTGCCAGTGCTGGGTGATCCGGATTGGCCGATAGCTGGCGGCCGAGTGATCGAACGCCGCGTTCACCGCCCCCAGTGTCACCGCGCCGGCCAGTCCGCCCAGGAAAGCGCCCCCCAGACCCGCCAGGACGAATCCGCTCGTCTTCAGCGTCTTCTGCTTGCGCTGTTCGAACCACACCAGCCACGTCAGCCCGACCGCGCCGAGCAGCATGCCGACGCCGAGGAACGGCGCCGAAGCGGCCCAGCTCCATTCCTGCGGCATGCAGCATTCAATCACGTAGATGCCGAGGATCAGGAACCAGATGCACAGCAGCACAATGACGCTGATCAACAGGGCCTTGAGAGGCGAAACGCCCGACAGTGGGCGGCCGTCACGGGTGATGAAGTCCCGATCCGGGTCGAGGCCCAGGAAGCCATAGAGTTTGAGCGAGTCCGGCCCCTTGCCCGGCAGCCGGACCAGTGTCACGTAGTCTCCCGCATCCACGCCGGGATCGAACTTCGGAAGCTGCGAAGCGCTCCACTGATCTTCCGACAGCACCGCCGTCCGCTCGATCTTGCGCGTTTCCGGATCCTCATACTCGACCGCCACGAGGTACCGGAAAAACTCCGTGATCCCTTTCGTCTGCGGATCGACCACCGCCTGGATTGGCGTGAACACGCCGAGGACCCGGCCCACGATCGGCTCCCCGTCAATCACGTAAGTCAGCCGCGCCTTCGAGAGCCGGTTGATGATGGCCACCAGGAAGGCGATCGCGATCAGTCCGTAACCGATCCACGAGAGATAGGCCAGTGGCAGGATGTGGAACGACAGCTTCTTGACGAACGCGAAGGGCGCAAAAATCCGGCAGCCGATCCCCAGCACGAACAACGTGAGAACCGTGCTCCAGCGGCGGCGGCCGAACGAACCCGTCCTCAGCCGCTGCGGAATCGGCCGGGGAGGCACGGGATCGAACTCGTCGCCATGATCGAAGTCGGGCGGGGGGGTGAACGGACCCAGACGCTCCGACAGCGCCTCGAGATTGACTTGACCCGTGTCGCCGACGAGCGGGCCGCTGGCATCCGGCGGGGGAGGAGTCTGGTCCATTAAAGCGGCCTCGCTACGACCCGGAAGACGTCCACTCTGGATGTGGTGATACCGGCGAACGCGGGCGCCGGCAAGCAGACGACCGCTCCAGAGAGAGTTGTCCCAGGGAGATGCGAATTGCCTTCGGAGTCTGATGTGATGCAGACAAAGGTTGCTGCGAAGCGTCACGATCAATGATGATGACGAAGCAGGGCAGGGCGTCTTTCCCGGATCTCTCAGTATGCGAGCCGAGCCATGAAGCGCGTGATTTCGACCGCCCTGCTGGGCGTTCTCTCTGTTGCCACACTTGCGGTCGCTGCCGAACCAGTCGCGGAAGTCCTCGACGCCTGCAAGCGTTCGACGGCGATGGTCGTGGTGCGAAACGGCCGCAGCAATGGCACGGCCTTCTGCATCCACAATGGCGAGTACTTCCTCACGAACTTTCGCGCCGTGGGTCGCGAGAAGGCCTGCGAACTGATCGTGTTTCCGGGCCAGCCCGATCAGAAGCGGGTTTCAGCCACGATCGAACGGATCGATGAGGAGTCCGATCTGGCCCTGTTGAGGATTGAACCGGCGCTGACCGTTCCGTCTCTCGCATTGCAGCAGGTCGCCGCGGTGAAGGAGGCCGAGGAACTGGTCGCGCTGAGTTATCCTGCCGGGACTCCGTCGGGCGCGGACAAAGGGGCGACGCCGTCGATTTCTGTCTTTGTCGGCCGCGCGACGGCGATCAGGCGGACTGACGGAGTGATCGATTCCATCGACTTCGATGCCAGAATCGATCCGCGCAACGCGGGCTGCCCTGTGCTGAACTCTCAAGGCGAAGTCGTTGGCATCATCCGGAGGAAGGCTTCGGGAGCGGAGATCGTTGCGGTTTCGAAGCTCCAGAAGTTTTTGAAGGAGCCGCTGATTGCCGTCCGTTTTCCACCGGTTCTCGACGAAGGGGAGTCAGCGAAGTTCGCCCTGGAGTTCGTTCCGATTCTGGCGTCGCCTGGCAATGCCCAGGTGGAACTCGAATTGGGAGAGGCCGATCATGAAAAGCAGAAGGCCGCGTTGCGTTCGGACGATGGTCGTCACTACGAGGCGACGTTGATTGCCGTTCCGCGAATTGAAGATCGCAGGGAGGTGCAGATTCGCGCGGAGTTTGGCGACAACGGCCTTCTTGCAGGCATGATCGCGAACGCCGAACTGCGGATCGATGGCCAGCCTTTTCGACTCAGCCTGATCCGGCGCATCGAGCGAACAGCCGAAGGTTGGGACGTTGTGCTGCGGGATCGCAGCCGGAAATCGACGACGCAGCTGACCGGGCTGCCGGGGGAAATCCGCCTCGATGGGGTCGCCGTCGCGACGGACCTGTCACGCGCTGGAATTGTCACCATCGACGCCCTCGAGTCGCCGACCGTCGACTACGCCGTGAGGGTGACGGATGCCGGCAAGGAGTTCGTCGAGCGATCCGGGCAGATTCCCATTCATGGTCGCCGGCCGCGTGCCAGAACTCCGGCTGAGTCGGTCCCTCCCTCTCTCGAGAGCTGGGCCTTTCTCGGGGAGAACCTGACGCTTCCGGAGTACTTCACGTCGACCTCGCCGCTCAAGCGGACGCCGGATCGTGGGGTGAGAATCCTGGATGAGGGGGGCGTGATCCAGGGGCGGGATCAGGACCTGCTGTCGCGAAACTTCGAGTTCAACGCGGTCATCGCGTTCCAGCCCGACGACAAGATTGCTTATCTGGGGCTCGGGCCGGGACTGAAAGACAGGTCGTACAACGGCCTCACGGATTCGATCTATCTCAGGCTTCATGCTCCGACATTCGCGAATGGCCTTGTCGGAATGCAGAACTGGAACAAGGGACAGACGACCCTCGGCCATCTCGGCTCTCAAACCATGCACGCCGTGCGGATCGAGAAACTGGGAGACTCGCTGACGTTCTCCGTTGATCCCGGAAACGACGGGCCATCGGATGACGATCTCAACGTGACTTATCCGAGCCTGAGTCAACTGGCCCCTTACCTGACGGCCGGGAAGTGTGGCGTGTTCTTTTCCGGAACTGGCACGCTGGTGAAGGCGCGAATGGAACTGAAGTAGTCCGCGCGAACGCGTCCGGGCACGCTCCGTTCTGGCCACGCGTTCAACGAAACAAGGCCGACCCGGAAAGTCCGGGCCGGCCTTGCGAGAGGTCGAACCATTTCGGTGGCGTCGTTGACGTTCCCTTACCCGCCCGCTGGCAGGACTCGGGTCATCAGTCGCCATCCCTGGCGTTCTTGACGGATGCTCCTCACGCCGAACTGGCAATCAACGCAGCTTCGACTTAGTTCGTGCAGGTTTCGCCGGGAACCGCACACGTCGGGGCCGAGCAGGTCGGCACGCAGGGGTCCACCACGACGCACGGGTCGCAGGGGATCTGGCGGCAGACGGTCTTCGGCACGCAGCGGGTCTTCTTCACGGCGATCGTGCGGGGCACGCAGTACGACTTCGTCACATACCGCGTGTCACACACCGTGCGGGGCACGCAGTACGGAATCTTGCGGGTCCGCACTTCCTGCGTGTAGGAGCAGGTCGTGTAAGGAACGCGGCAGGTGCGGGTTTCGCACGTGTACGTGCAGGTCGTGTACGGAACCTGGCGGGAGATCGTCTCGCAGGTCCACGTGCAGGTCGTGTGGGGAACCTTCTTCGTCCGGCATTCACGCACCATGCTGCAGGTCGTGTACGGGACTTTGCAGGTCCGCTGCTCGCAGGTCCACGTGCAGGTCGTGCACGGAACCTTCTTCGTGCAGCTCACCGGGACGGTGCGGCAGGTCGTGTACGGAACCTTGCAGGTCCGCACTTCCGGAACCATCCGGGTGCAGCAGATCTGCTTGGTGATCGTCCTCGGGCAGCACACCTGGCGGCAGACCCACCGGCCGCTCGGGCTCGGGCAGCACTCCGAAGGAGCGGCACAGGCCGGAGCTTCGCAGGTCGGGGCACATGTCGCCGGAGCGGCGCAGGTCACCGGAACGCAGGGATCGCACGGGATCCACTCGCGAACGGTCTTCATCTCGTTGATGGTCTCGCAGACGGTCTTCGTTTCCGAAACCGGCTTGCACACGGTGTAGCAGTGATCGCGGTAGCAGGTCTGGTACTCCGTCTTGTACGACGTGTAGCAGACGTCCTTGTAGATCGTGTTGTACACCGGCTTGCGGACCGTGTAGCAGTGGTCGCGGTAGCAGGTGTTGTACACCGGCTTGCAGACCGTGTAGCACACGTCGCGGTAGCACGTGTTGTAGACCGGCTTGCGGACCGTGCAGCACACCGTGCGGTAGCACGTCTGGTACCGCGGAACGCGGACCGTGTAGCACTTCTCGCGGTAGCAGGTCTGGTACACCGGCTTGCAGACCGTGTAGCACTCGTCGCGGTAGCACGTGTCGTACACGGTGCGCTGGCAGGTCACCGGCACCTTCTCGCAGCAGATGTCGTTGACGGTGACGCAGTCCGTGTATTCCTCGGTGCACCACACCGTCTCGGTGACCGTCTTGTACTGCGGGCAGGAGGCGACTCGGGCCTCGGTGTACTCACCGCAGGGCTCGCACGACTTCGATGGACAACACCGATACCGTCCCATTCCGCAGAACAGGCCGGCTTCGGCTTCCGCACCAATGAGCGCCAGGAGCATGGCGGCCATCAGTGGCGCAAGACAGAAGCGTTTCATGGTTCGAATCCTCTCTCAGATTCCACGATGCAACGGGCCCGACACGGAATCCCGTCCCCTCATCGATCGGCCGGCAATCTTTGCCGACATGAGCCGACCTGCCCCCGTTGCGTGGATTGCCCGGCTTTACTCATCACCGTCCGCGTCGTATCCGGTTTGCCCCGCAAGCTCGGCAGTTTCAGCCGGTTGGATAGACGCGCCAGAACCCCGACTATTGAATCGTCGAATGGCCGAACGAACCTTCAGCGCGTTCACTCCGCTTCGACCGTCACCATTCCTCCCCGCCTGCCCACATCGGTATCGTGCGCGCATCCCGAACAACCGGACTTCACCAACATCGCGCCCAGACATGACACGTCATGGCGCCACGCTTCAGGTTTCGCAGCGGAAGGGCAACTTGAGCAGAAGTTCCCAGAGTTTTGAGCCCTCCTGTCGCGGCCCTACCCACTACCCACTCTCCACCACCCACTGCGCAACCATGAAATACGCCCTTTGCCAGGAACTCTTCGAAAACCGCAGCTGGGAAGACCAGTGCAGGACCATGGCCCGGCTCGGCTACACCGGGGCGGAGGTCGCTCCCTTTTCCATCTGCGCCCATCCCCGGGACCTGCTCCCCACCGACCGGCACCGACTGCGTGAAACGGCCGAGACCCACGGGGTCGAGATCATCGGGCTCCACTGGCTGCTCGCGAAGACCGCGGGTTTCCACCTCACCGCCGACGACCCGCGCATTCGCGCCGCCACCGCCGACTACCTCTCCCTCCTGGCGGACCTCTGCGCCGACCTGGGGGGAACAATCATGGTCTTCGGTTCGCCGGCGCAGCGCTCGCTGCGGGAAGGTCTTTCCCGCGAGGAGGGAATCGACCGCGCCGTCGAGACGTTCAAGGCCTGCATGCCGCGCCTCGGCGAACGCGGAGTCACCCTCTGCCTGGAGCCGCTGACGACGAAGGAGACCAACTTCATCAACACGTGCGCGGACGCCGCCGAGATCATCGAACGCGTGAATCTTCCCGCCATCGCGCTCCATCAGGATGTGAAGGCGATGCTCGGTGAAGAGACTCCGATCCCCGCGCTGATCGATCGCTTCAAGTCGATCACGAAGCACTTCCACGTGAACGACTCGAACCTGCTCGGCCCCGGGATGGGCGAGACCGACTACCTCCCGATCTTCCGCGCACTGCGCGACTCGCGCTACGACGGATGGATCTCCGTCGAAGTCTTCGACTACTCGCCAGGCGCCGATCACATCGCGCGCGAGAGCATCGAGTACATGCACCGCATCAATGCGCAGCTCGATGGCGCGAGCGCATGAAGCCAGCGTTCTCACGCGAACACGCACCCCGGCTGCTCCACGGCAGCCGGGGTGCTTTGCATTGACGACACGCATTTCGCAAGGCAAATCGCAGGGCGCGAGCGTTGTCGTCTTCAGCGGCGCATCGAGCGCGGCGCAGTGCATGCGATCTCTTCAGCAGCGATGGACGGCCGCGCGCGAGCGTGCTGCACGGCGCACGATCGCTGCTCTTCGACCCGGCGAGCGCGCAGCACTGAGCAGTGGCGATGCGCGCGAATGATCCTCGCGCGAGCGCGCTCTCATGCACGAACAGCGCCGCGCGACGCGTGAACAACTCGCGCGCCACTTGAACCGAAATGTTCAAACTCTGTGGAAAAAAGACTTGCGTCACTTAGAGCAATGCTTACGATGACGCCGTTCGATGTGTCCTCGATCACAAGTCGACGGGCGTCGCACCAAGAGAGAAACGAATCTCTCGAAGTGGATCAGACGCAGACGGGTGGGAAAGACACGCGGCTCACTACGGTTGGTGAGCCAACGTTTCACTGGTAGTGATGCTCAAACCGAATTTGCCCGGTAGCAGCGGTTCGATCATCACACGGGGCTCTGACTAAGGAGTGACTACGATGGCTAAGAAGAAAGCAGCAGCGAAGAAGGCTCCCGCCAAGAAGAAGGCCGCTGGCAAGAAGAAGTAATTCTTCTCCGGCTTCGCAAGATGCCTGAAAGCGGCCGATCACTCGGCCGCTTTCATCTTTTGATGAACGTCAAAAAGCCCGCAGGTTCCAACCCGTGGGCTTTTCTTTTGCGCGGCGGCGCCCGCAGAATGCCGTGATTCTCCACGCCAGATGCATTCCTTCCACGTGCCGCATGTCTCCAGTTTTTGACGAATCCGAGCGCCGCGCCGCTCTTGAACTGATCCACCTGGCCCTGAACGAAGACCTCGCCGACCGCGGCGACCTCACCACGGCGGCCATCATCCCCCCCTCGGCACAGGGGGCCGTGAGCATCGTCGCCCGCAGGCCGGGCATCGTCAGCGGACTCCCGATCGTGCCGCTCGTCTTCCAGAAAGTCGACCCCCAGGTCCGCGTCGAACTGCAGGTTGCCGACGGCGACCGCGTCGACCGCGGAACGGTCACCGCCGTCCTCACCGGCTCGACACGATCCCTCCTCATCGGCGAACGCACGGCCCTCAACTTCCTCACGCACCTCAGCGGAGTCGCGTCGCTCACGCGGAAGTTCGTCGACCTCGCACACGGAACCCGCGCGAAGATCCTCGACACGCGCAAGACGCTCCCCGGCTGGAGGGCCCTCGAGAAGTACGCCGTGCGATGCGGCGGCGGAGTGAACCATCGCATGGGCCTCTACGACGGAGTGCTCATCAAGGACAACCACCTCGCCGCCTGGATCGGACTCGAGGATCGCCCCACGCTCCGCGAAGCCGTCACCCGCGCGCGGACGACATCGCCAGCCGGCGTCACCATCGAGGTGGAAGTCGATTCGCTCGCGCAGCTGCAGGACGTGCTGCAGGCCGCGCCGGATATCGTGCTGCTCGACAACATGCCGCCCGACATGATGCGGGAGGCCATTGCCCTCCGCGACCAGCAGGCGCCGCAGGTCCGGCTCGAAGCCTCCGGCAGCGTGACGCTCGACTCGGTGGCTGCGATCGCCGCCACCGGCGTCGATCGCATCAGCATCGGCGCGCTGACTCACTCCGCCCCCGCGCTCGACCTCGCCTTCGACTGGGGAGCGCTGGCGTAAGCCGACATCGGGCGACCGGCCTGCTCGATCGTCATCGCGCGGCCGCCGCGTTGAAACAGCGCACCTGCTGGCCTCCTGGGCAGAACCCGATTGAAGATTGGGAAAACCCGATCTACGCTGCGCTGTCCGCAATCACGACGCTCTCCTGCGGACGAACCAGCAGCAAGCGGAGATTCCCGTGGTGCGTGCGTGCCTGATCATCCTGACGCTGACGGGGCCGGCCTTCCTGGCCGCAGCGGCAGATTCCACTGCCTCCCTGATCGAGACCATCAGGAAAGTTTCCGACAAAGGACAGGGTCACAAGGCGGCCGTGGCCGCGGCGAGTCAGCTGTCCCAGTCGCCCCCCGCTGAGTTGCCCTCCCTGCTCAAGGCGATGAACGACGCGGGCCCCCTCGCCCGCAACTGGCTGCGCGGCGCGTTTGAAACCGTCGCCGCGCGATCGGTGAACGACTCCGCCTTCCCGAAGGCCGAGCTCATCGCCTTCTTCAACGATCATGGCAACAACCCGGCCATCCGCAGGCTCGCATTCGAGTGGATCGCCAAAGCCGATCCGGCATTTGCCGGGAAGACGATCCCGGAATCCCTGGCCGACCCCAGCAGCGAGATGCGGCGCGACGCCGTGGCCCATTTTATCGCCCTCGCGAAAGACCTGGCTGCGAAGGACGACAAGGACGCGGCCCGGACCGCCTGGGAGAAGGCGCTCTCCGGCGCCAGCGATGACGACCAGCTCAAGCTGATCTCGAAAACGCTGAAAGAAACCTACGACCAGGAAGTGAACCTGATCCAGCACAACGGGCTGATCGTCGACTGGCGGCTGATCGGCCCCTTCGACAACAAGGGAAAGAAGGGCTTCGACGTCGCCTATCCCCCCGAGAAAGAGGTCGACTTCTCGAAGACGTACCCGGCCGAGTTCGAGGGCATGACCAACGAACTGAAATGGACGAAGCTGACGGGCGAAAACCCGGAAGGCCTCTTCGACATCGCGAAGCTCACCGCCCCGCACAAAGGGGCGATCACCTATGCGGCCCACGAGTTTCTCAGCGACAGGGATCAGCCCGTCGAATTCCGGTTCGCGACTCCGAACGCCTGGAAGCTGTGGCTCAACGGCGAACTGCTGTTCGGCCGCGAGGAATATCACCGGGGCATGTTCTACGACATGTACCAGGTTCGCGGCCGGCTCAAGACCGGGAAAAACCTGATCCTGCTCAAGGTGCTGCAGAACGAGCAGAAGGAAGACTGGGCCCAGGCATGGACGTTCCAGTTCCGCGCCTGCGACCTCGCGGGCCGTGCGCTCAGGCCGGCCGGAAACACGGCCTCCCTCGACAGCTCGACGAAGTGACGCCGTTGATCAACTTGTGAAGTCCCGACGGCCAATGCCGTCGGACTGGAGGAACAGGGTCATGCTGCTGCGGTACGCAACGTGTTTGAGCATCGCCATCGCCGGGTCGATGGCGACAGCGGAATGGCGCGGGTTCCGGGGAACGGAATCGACCGCCGTGGCGACCACCCCCGCGCCGACCTCGTGGTCCGACACCGAGAACATCGCCTGGAAGGCCGATCTGCCAGGCCGCGGCCTGTCGAGCCCGATTATCGTCGGCGATCGCGTCTTCCTGACGGCCTCCAGCGGCGGCCGACAGGACCGACTGCATGTTCTCTGCTTCGACGACTCGAAGGGGAACCTCCTGTGGGAGCGCCAGTTCTGGGCCACCGGTCGCACCATCGCCCACCCCACCACCTGTAACGCCGCGCCCACTCCCGTGAGCGACGGCCAGCGGATCTATGCCTTCTACTCCAGCAACGACCTCGTCTGTCTCGACCTCGATGGCAATCTGCAGTGGTTCCGCGGACTGACGCACGACTATCCGAACGCCAGCAACAGCCTTGGAATGTCGTCCTCGTTGATCGTCGCGCACGGGGTGGTGATCGCGATGGTCGAGAATGACACCGATTCCCTCACCACCGGCATCGATTCCCTCACGGGCGAAGAACTCTGGAAACTGAACCGGCCGCGGAAAGCCAACTGGACGTCTCCCGTCCACTGGAAGGGAAACACTCCTGAAGACGACCTGGTGCTGATCCAGTCGTCGGCCGGAGTGGTCGCGATCGCCCCCCGAACGGGTGAAACGAAATGGTCGTTCGACGATGGCGCGTCCACCGTGCCGTCACTCGTGGTGGCCGACGGAGTGGCCTACGTCCCGTCACATGGAATCACGGCCATCAAGCCGGGCGAATCGACCCCCAATGTCGCCGAGATCGTCTGGCAGGAAGGGGGACTTAACCCGGGAACGAGTAGCCTCGTGGTCCATAAGGACAAGGTCTATCTGATCTCGGACGCCGGAGTCCTCAGCTGCGCCGACGCGAAAACCGGCAAGCGGGAATACCAGTCGCGCCTGCCGAAAGGCCACTGCAGCGGCTCGCCCGTGATCTCCGGCGATCATCTCTACGTCTTCAACGAGGAAGGGAACGGCATCGTGGTCGACCTGACCAACAAGGGGAAGGTCGTCCACCAGCACAGTTTCGGGCAGTCGATTCTCTGCACGGCCGCGATCTCCGAGGGAGCCCTCTACGTCCGCAGCGACAAGACGCTCTGGAAGATCGCCGCGAAGTAATAACACCGGCGTTGATCGACTCGGCCGCTCACCGTCCGCCAGCGGCATCAATCACCGGCCCGCGAGACCGAATCTGGACTCTCATTGACCGCTCCGGCGAATGCGGCCTAGAAGCTGGCGTGACCTCTCACGTCCAAGTCTGATCCGCGTCCGGCATGCCCCGTTTCCAGTTCCTTATCGCCCTCGCAGCCATCGCGCTGGCGGTCTGCCTCAGCGGATGCGGCCCCGAGCCCTCCGCCCACGCGCAGGTGCCCACGGCCATCCGGAAACGCCCTCGACCCGCCACCTCACCGGCCCCCGCCGTGTCTCCGAGCCCCGCGCCGCCGGCAGCGCCGCAAAAATCGCCCCCCCCGACGACCGCGTCAGGGGAAGGATGGTCTCCGCCCGTTCCGCTGCGGGACTGGGAGTTCCTCGTCGTCCATCACACCGCCACTGATACAGGGGACGTCGCCACGATCAACAAAGAGCATCAGAAGCGGAAAGACTCGACCGGCGCCGCGTGGCGCGGCATCGGCTACCACTTCCTCATCGGCAACGGGAAGGGAATGCCCGACGGCGCGATCGAACCCACCTTCCGCTGGACGGAACAGTCCGACGGCGCCCACGCCGGATCACTGCGGCACAACGAACGCGGAATCGGGATCTGCCTCGTCGGCAACTTCAACAAGTCAGCTCCCACGAAAAAACAGCTCGCGGCCCTGAAGAACCTGATGGCCTGGCTCCAGAAGGAAACCGGCATCCCCAACGAGCGCATCCTGAGGCACAGCGACATCAAGCCAACTGCCTGCCCCGGAAAGAAGCTGCCGCTGCTCCGATGAGCGGGACCTTTCAAGTCAGCTGGCCGTTGTCCTTCAGCAGCTTGTAGTCGATCGCATCCGCCAGAGCCTGCCAGCTCGCCTCGATCACGTTCTCGCTGACGCCGATCGTGCTCCACACGTCCTGGTCGTCCGCGCTCTCGATCACCACGCGCACCTTCGCGGCTGTCCCCTCCGTCGAATTGATCACCCGCACCTTGTAATCCACCAGCCGCATCGTCGAGAGCTGCGGATACGCGGGCACCAGGGCTTTCCGCAGGGCATTGTCGAGCGCATTGACGGGGCCGTCCCCTTCGCCCGCCACGAGTTCGATGCGATTTCCGACCTGAACCTTCACCGTCGCCTGCGTCATCGGCAGGGCAGGCCGGGCGCCGGGCGAATCCAGTCCCGAGGCGTCCATCTGCACCACGACGTGGTAATGCAACCGCCGGAACTTCGGCTCGTACTGGCCGATCTCCTTCTTCACCAGCAGGTCGAACGACGCTTCGGCCGCTTCGAACTGGTAACCCTCGGCCTCGAGTTCGACGACCCGGTCCAGGATCCGCTTCATCAGGGCGTTGTCGTCGCCCAGGTTGAACTTGGTCGTCTTGGCCATGATGTTCGACCGGCCCGACAACTCGCTCACCAGGATCCGCCGCTCATTGCCGACGACGGCCGGATCGATGTGTTCGTAGCTGTGGGCGATGCGGTTCACCGCGTGAACATGCATTCCCCCCTTGTGCGCGAACGCGCTGCGGCCGACGAACGGCTGCCCGTTCCGGAAGTTCATATTCGCCAGCTCGTACACGTACCGGGAGATCTCCGTCAGCCGGCCGACGCCTCCCTCCGCCAGCACCTGGCGCCCCTTCTTGAGGGCCAGATTCGCCGCGACGCTCACGAGATCCGCGTTGCCGCACCGCTCGCCGATGCCGTTGATCGTTCCCTGCACCTGCACCGCGCCCGAATCGACCGCCTTCAGCGAGTTCGCGACGGCGACTTCACAGTCGTTATGGCAGTGGATGCCGAACGGAACCGTCACGTGCGGACGGATGCTGTCGATTGTGGCCGCGATCTTCTCCGGCAGGCTCCCCCCATTGGTGTCGCAGAAGATCACCATGTCGACGCCCCCCTCGATCGCCGCCCGGATCGTCTTCGTCGCGTAATCCGGGTTGGCCTGGTAACCGTCGAAGAAGTGTTCGGCGTCGTAGAACACCGTCCGCCCTTCCGACTTCAGATAGGCGATCGAGTCGCGGATCATCGCCAGGTTCTCCTCCAGCGATACCCGCAGCACTTCGGTCACATGCAGGTCCCACGTCTTGCCGACGACCGTGCAGACCGGCGCCTTCGATTTGACGAGCGCCTGGAGTCCCTGGTCCTCCGAGGCGGCGATTCCCTTGCGCCGCGTCATCCCGAAGGCGACGACCTTCGCGTTCGCAAGCGGCCGCGTCCCGCCGCCATGCAGCTCGGGAACTCCCTCCGCCACGCGCTGGAAGTATTCGGAGTCCTTCTCGTTGGAGGCCGGGAATCCTCCTTCAATGAAGTCGAAGCCCAGTTCATCGAGCATGCTGGTGATCAGCAACTTGTCCTGGAGGGAGAAGTTGACCCCCTCTCCCTGGCTGCCGTCGCGGAGCGTTGTGTCGTAGAGCTGGATGCGCATGATTCGCCTTCAGTGAACCGACCCACGGCAGACCTCTGCCCGGGCCAACAAAAAAACCCCTCAGGTCTGGCGACCTGAGGGGTTCGGAATTCGATCGATCCTCAGCGTCGCTCAGTGGTCGAAATCCCGATAATCGAAATCAGTCCGAATTCTCGGGCCGTCGACGAGCGGGACACGACAGGGGTCAGCGACACAGAAAAACCTTTGGGCCCATCGCAGGAACAGGCAGGAGGAATGGGAAAAGGCTACACCGCAGGCCGGCGGGCGTCAAATCGCATTTCCGGCGGTTGGACATCCCGGCGACTACCAGGGTGGCGCGAGTCGGCGGAGCCCGTGGGCCAGGACGACGACCGCAAAAAGGGCATTCCTGCAGAAGAGCGGCGCCAACTGGAGTTCAACAGGCTTCTCACTGCCGTGCTGACGAGCGAGTTGAGATCCGAGAGATCTCATCCATGCGATCGACCGCGGTGGATCCCGCAGATCCCGTAGAAGATCGGACGGCAATCCATTCTCGCCGACTCTGCATCCCACAATGCCGCCCGTGATTGCGGCCATCGTGTCGGTATCTCCACCAAGAACGATCACGCTGGTCACAGCGTTCATGTAATCATCCGGCGAAGTGAGCCACGCGTGAATCGCCACAGGCACGGACGTGAGCACAAAGCCGGTCACTTTTTTCGTTGAGCCGAGTGATCGGGCAAACGCCTCTGTGCTCTCGCCGCGGACAACGCTCTCGGCGGCACGTCGCATGATGTCGGCGCAGTCTTGCTCAAGGCAGGGAATCGCTTCGGCAAGAAAACGCATCGAAAGCTGACCGGAGGGGATCAAGCGCTTCGACGAGAGCCGCGCGGCCATCGCGACGGCCTTCGCGCCGTCGATGGCTCGCGGATCAGTGTGCGTCATCCGGGAAGAGCGTCGGACCAACTCCAGACAATGTTCCTTCGATTCCACGCAACTGCCGATGATGGAGGCTCGCATCGAGGGCCCATTTCCGGCCGATCGGACTCCGCTGCGGGACGGAGGGATTCCGAGACAGAGTTTCAGGCAGGCCTTCAACGTCGCCAACCCGATCCCGGCCGGAAGCATGAGAAACCAGCGGCGGAGCCTGCGGGCAAGTTCTCTCTCGAAACGATCCACGTCGCCGCCCGATTGGATCAGCGATTGTGAAACAAGGCACAAGTGCTCCGTGTCGTCGGAAACGAGTCCCCGTCGCCCCAGCATTCGGAATCGGTCGGGTGATCCAAGCAGCCTGGCCGCCCGCTGCTTCGAAAGCCCCTCATACGGCAGCCCAAGCGCATCACCAACCGCTGCTCCGAGCAGACACCCAATGACCGCGTCTTCATTCATCCGTCAATTGCTACCACACCGGAAATGGTTTCCTGCTACGACGTTCTCCAACTACGCCGAAACATCGACGGCCAGTGGGGACGAAATCTGAGAAGCGATCAGAATCCGCCGCATTCCCTCCGCCGCGTGCGCTAGAACGGGGAGGAGCAGGGGGATCGGAAACCGGTCTCCCGCGGCAATCGGCACGTACCAGGCGAAGAGAACCCAGGCGACGAACACCCACCCGAGCAGCAGCCACTTCGCGGGACGCCGTTCAAACCACAGCCCGATCCCGCACGAGATTGCGATCGGCAGCCCGAAAATCACGCGCCCGTCATCGAGCCCCTGCGGCCCGAGCATCCGCAGCATGATGAACGCTTCCCACACCAGCCCCCGCAATTCACGATCGATCAGGTCTCCGAAGGAATGCCGCTTGAAAAAACTCTCGGCCGCTTCGCCCGTCGTGACGCCTCCCTGGACGAGGTTGTCGAACTCACCGTAGCTGTCGGCAAACAGCAGCAGTGAGTTGACGTTGTGAAACGGATTGCCGAACGCACGCAGGTTCCGTTCGAGCAGCGGCTCCGAAACCGCCAGGAAGCCCATCACCCCGCAGATCATGGCGACCACCCACTGCCGGAACGGATACGCCTCGACGAGGGAAATGACGCCGTTGTCTTCGACCTCCTGCGGAATGTCGTCGCCGCCGCGCGGCCGGCATTGCCACGCCAGCCACGCCAGAAAGACGCCGAAGAACACGAGCCCCGTCCCCTTCGTCAGAAACGAAAGCCCGAGCAGAGTCGAGGCGACGAGAATCCGCCAGCGTCGCCGGCCCAGGCTCCGGCTCGCCGTCGGTGCAGGCAGCAGCACGAAATACGCGAGTGACACGAGCCAGATCAGGAGCGTCTCGCAGACGACCATCACCGAGAACTGCCCGAGATTGAAGTTCATGCCGAGCAACATCGCGAAAATCCCGGCCGTCAGCAGGGAGAACCGGCGGAAAACCATCCACACCCCGGTGACGAACGCGGCGACGCCAAACGTCCACGCCAGTGTCCGCCCCCAACGCTCATCGGGGCGCCAGGCAAGGAGGGTCAGGAACAGCGGATGACGATTGTCTTCACGAAACCGGCCCGAGCGGAGGTCGGACATCACAGAGAGTACGGTATACAGCGGCCCCTCCGCTCTCTGCATTCTGTCCGCACGCTCGAGGTACGCCCCCTGGTCGTCCAGGTGCACCGGCGGAGGCGTAAGTGCATTTGAAAAGACGTTGGCGGAAAAACAGATCGCTCCGCTGACCAGCATCGTCACCGCGAGCGCCGTGAAGCGTCCGCCCCCCGGACACCCGGCACTCCGGGACTCGCAGCCCTCAATCCTGTTCCACAGACCTGCCAGGCCAAGCTTTCGCAGGGGCCAGGTCACGAGTGCGGGAACGAAGGCGGACAGGCCGAGCCACACGCCGGCCGTCACAGCCGCAATGGCGGCAGCCTGGGGAACGATCGATCCACCGGCAATCCCGATCAGCCACGCTTCCATGGCCGCGACGATGCAGAGTGCCGCAGTGACGAGCGCCGCGATGCGGAACGACAGTCGATTCGACATGCGGGGCGGTGGAACGGCGGGCCGGGTCTTTTGAATTCGAAGAACGTCCACAGTCTACGCGATTCATGGACGGCTTCGATGGAAACCCTTCAGCAGATTCATTCCGGGCACCGCGCAAGAGCTCAACGACGACCTTCCCACGAACTCAGCCCCGCGAGGGGCGACACATCCATTCCGCGAACCGGCCCGGTTCTGAAGAACGCCCGCTTCTCGCCTCTCTCACGTTCGACCTCCGCCGATGCCGCGAATGTCGCCCACACCTCACCCGAACGAAACGCGTGCTAATCCCACCGCATCCCGAGTTCCACCTCGATCTTGCGGGTCGCCCCCGCGCGAATGATCTCCAGCGTCACCACTTTCCCCGGAAGCTCCTGCCCGACCAGTTCGGTCAGTCGATCGATCGTTCGCACTTCCTTCGCCTGGAAGAGAACCACAATGTCCCCCACCTGCACCCCGGCCTTCTCCGCCGGTTCGCCCGGAAACACCTTGGTCACCTTCAACCCCAGCCCGCCCGTATTGGGCACGCCGGTCAAACCCAGCAGCGCACCGCTGTGCCCCGCAAAATCCTCCCCGTTCTTCAGGCGGTCCCACTCATCACGATAGACCGAGATCGGCACGTGAAAGTTGTAGTTCGCCGCCTCGCCGATCCGGCTGTGAATCGCGATCACCTTGCCCGACATCTCGAACAGTGGGCCGCCGGAATCGCCGCCCACGAGTTCGCAGTCGGTCTGCAGAAATCGCTTGCGCGAGATGATCGTCCGCCCCAGCCGGGCAACGACCCCGCGCTTCGCGTCATACCCGCCGGGATGCCCCAGCGCCAGGCACCACGTTCCCGGATAGGGAATGTCGTCGTTGGCCAGGGGAGCGAACGGCCATTTGCGGTCGCCCGGGAGCTGGATCATCCCCGAGTCGAGCGAGCGGTTGCGTCCCAGAGTTTCCCCGGTCACCCGGGTTCCATCCCACAGCGTCACTTCGACATTTCTGCCGGGACGATTGATGACATGGCCCGCGGTCAGGATCAGCCCGTCTTCAGAAACGATCACTCCCGATCCATACGCCCGCCCGACGCGGAGGGCGACCGTCGCCTTGCGGCAACGCTCCACCAGCTTCGTGACGTGCTCTTCAATCAGCCGGGCATCTTCAATCGATTCCGGGACCGACTTCTTGAAGACCGATGGCACCGAGAGTGCCTCGGCCGAACCGGCCTCCGGCTTCGCAGCGGGTTTGGTTGCGGAAGTTTCGTCCGCGCGGGACGTGACGCCAGCGATCGTGAGCAGGAACAGGCAAACCAGCCGGCCACATCGACGCCAGACCTGTGCTGGATCAACCGACGAACCGCGGCGGCGGGAATCCAAACAGCGAGAACCGTCCCTGGACATGGCCTTCCCGCCTCCCTTCATCCCCGATACGTCGCGTTCGTTTCACCGGCCTGCACCTCGCCAACGATCCACGAAGCGAATCCCGATTCCTTCGCGAGCGCCTGCACACGATCGGCCGCGGCCGCATCCACGAACAGCACCAGGCCGATCCCCATGTTAAAGACGCGGAACATCTCTTCGCGATCGACGTTTCCGATCCGCTGCAGCCATTCGAAAACAGGCGGCGCCGTCCAGCTGCCGCGATCGACCACGAGCTTGCACCCTTCCGGCAGCACGCGCACCGCGTTGTCCGCAAGGCCTCCCCCCGTAATGTGGGCGATCGCCGTCACATTGTCCCGTTCCTTGCCGAGCACCGTCGACACGAGCCTGGCGTAGATCTGCGTCGGAGTCAGCAGGACGTCGGCCACCGTCTGCTTCAGTTCCGCCACGTAGTCGTCAATGCCGTAGCGGCCGTGATCGAACACGATCTTGCGGACGAGGCTGTAGCCATTGGAATGCAACCCGGTCGACGCAATGCCGACCATCACGTTCCCCGGCCGCACCCGTTTGCCATCCAGCAGTTGCGACCGTTCGGCCACGCCGACGCAGAACCCCGCGAGGTCGAAATCAGCCGGAGCATACAGGTCCGGCATGATCGCCGTTTCACCGCCGAGAAGCGCCGCCCCCGCCTGCTCGCAGCCGTCGCACACCCCTTTGACGATGTTCGCGATCAGGTCCGGGTTGTCTTTCCCGAGGGCCAGGTAGTCCAGGAAGAACAGCGGCTCCGCCCCCAGGCACAGGCAGTCGTTGACGCACATCCCGACCAGGTCGATCCCGATCGTGTCGTAGCGCCTGGCCATCGCGGCCACTTTGATCTTCGTCCCGACCCCGTCGGTCCCCGAGATCAGCACCGGGTCTTCGTACTTCTTCCCCTCGCCAAACAGCCGGAACAACCCCGCAAAGCCCCCCGGCAGCGGCATCACCCGCCCGGTATTGGTCTTCTTCATCATGGCCGGCAGCCGGTCCATCGCCTGTTCATACAGGTCGAGATCGACGCCAGCGGAGCGGTAGGTGAGCGGTTCGGAGGACACGAGGAAGCTCAGAGCTCTAGAAATCGAAGCGGGGAATCTCTCTAGCATACTTCTGGCCGGAAATCACCGACAGTCGCGGCCGGTGATTCGCGACTGCGGCAATCCGCATTCCCACAAATGACGGGTATTCAGCTCAGAAGAAAACCCAGTAGACCCACGCGGCGACGCACAGTGCGAGGCACATGCCGCCAACAAGCAAAATCGTGCGAAAAGCGCCGAGTGGCTCGAAGGGGCCCTCGACACACCGCCCCGTCAGCGTCTCGCGGCGAATAAAGCTGTCAAAGCCGATGTCCGAATCACTTGTCAGTAATGCCTCAAGCCCCAAGTTGAAGTCCTTGAAGCGACGGGCGGCATCGTCTTCCAGCGCTGCGTTGAGAATGATGACTCCCAGTTTCAACGCGCCTGCCTGGGTCGCCTCAACACCGCTTTCATCCAGCCCGCCTCCAATCTGCCGAATTCGAACACTCTCCGCCGGCGCCGACACGAGTGAGTTCAGTGCCGCGACCAGCCGCCGAATCTCCAACAGGTCCAGTTCGGTTTTCAGGTGTTCCGTCATCACTGGCTGCCCCGGTACACGTGCCGCATTCCTCGTTCCCAAGCTCCAGCTTGGGAACGCACCCGCCCCGAAGCTCCGCTTCGAGGCGCCGAGCCCCCGACATTCCCACGGTCGCCCGCCCCCGTGGCAACTTCCGCCCCATTTTCACCTCGTTGCAATCCCCCCCCTCCGGGATACGATTGCCGAGTGGTTAGTTTGGTGGTGTCGAAACTACCACCACAAGTATGAATTCCGGTGGGCGCGATCATGCGATCCCCCTTGCGTCCGCCGTTGATTGAAGGAAACCGCGACTGGTCTTTCCCACCGGTTCGTGATCGAAAGGAAGTGTTCGATGTCCCAGTCCGCCAATTACGTCCTGCCCCCGCTCGGACTGAACCCCTCCACCACAGCCGCCGGCACCACCCCCGGCTCGTTCGCCCGCAAGCCGACGATCGCCCCCGGTCCCGAAGGCCGCTACACGTTCGCATCGCCCGACACACCCGGGATGCCCGAACCCTCCATGAAAACCGCCTGGGACTTCCTCCCCGACGGCTGGGCGACGTTTGTCGATGCGGCGGATCAGGCAACTTGCGTCTCTCGGGATCCGGAATCCGGCCTCCGACCCTATTCATTCAAGCAGTCCGACGGCTCAACGCGACACGTCACTCTCGACAAGCGCTGGAAAGGATTCCAACCCGTCACCCAGTTGGAATACGCCCGCCTCGGCATCATCACCGGACCGATGAAGCGCGTCGCCGAGCGCGAACCGCATCTCACGCCGGCCCAGGTCCGCGACGAAGTCGCCGCCGGCCGCATGATCATCCCCGCCAATATCAACCACCTGAAATACCAGCTCGACCCGATGGCGATCGGCCGGGCGTCGAAAACCAAGATCAACGCCAACATGGGGGCCTCCCCCGTCTCGTCCAGCACCGATGAGGAAGTCGACAAGCTGAAGTGGGCCGAAAAATGGGGCGCCGACACGGTCATGGACCTCTCGACCGGAGGCAACCTCGATGAATGCCGCGCGGCGATCATCCGCAACAGCACCGTCCCCATCGGCACCGTCCCCATCTACTCGATGATCATCGGCCGGAAGCTCTACGACCTCGACGCCGAAACGATCCTCGCCACCCTGAAGCACCAGGCGCAGCAGGGCGTCGACTACTTCACCATTCACGCCGGCGTGCTCCGCGAACACCTCCAGTTCGTGAAGAAGCGGCTCATCGGCATCGTCTCCCGCGGTGGCTCGCTCCTCGCCAAGTGGATGATCGATCACGACGCCGAAAACCCGATGTACACCCTCTGGGACGACATCTGCGACGTGATGCGCGGCTATGACGTCTCGTTCTCGATCGGCGACGGCCTCCGCCCCGGCGGACTCGCCGACGCCACCGACCGCGCCCAGCTCGCCGAACTGTGCACTCTCGGCGAACTCACGGAACGCGCCTGGCGCAAGGGCGTCCAGGTCATGATCGAAGGTCCCGGCCACGTGCCGTTCGACCAGATCGAATACAACATGAAGCTCCAGCGCACGCTCTGCCACGGAGCCCCGTTCTACGTCCTCGGCCCGCTCGTCACCGACATCTTCCCCGGTTACGACCACATCACCAGCTGCATCGGCGCCACCTCCGCCGGCTTCCACGGCGCCAGCATGCTCTGCTACGTCACGCCCAAGGAACACCTCGGTCTTCCCAAGAAGGACGACGTGAAACAGGGCTGCATCGCCTACAAGATCGCCGCCCATGCCGCCGACGTGGCCCTCGGCATCCCCGGCTCGCGCGACCGCGATGACGAACTGACGAAGGCCCGCGCCGCTCTCAACTGGGAGAAGCACTTCGAGCTCAGCTTCGACCCCGACACCGCCCGCGCCTATCACGACGAAGACCTCGACGTCGACACCGACTTCTGCGCCATGTGCGGCCACGACTGGTGCAGCGTCCGCATCTCGAAAGAGATCGTGGAATTTGCCAGCGGCAAGGAGGATGGATACCAGTGGAAGAAGGCCAAGGTGACGGCCGCTCTCACCCCCGAGCAGCAGCAGATCCTCGCCTCACGCGGCAACCTGAGCCCGGAAGAAATCCACAAGCTGGCTTCGAAGACGAAGAAGGCCGTCGGCGCCAAGGAAGGCGAAAAAGCCTCCTGCCACAGCGACTATGTGGATGATGACTCGGCCAAGCGCCTCCAGGAACGCTCCCTGCCGCTCGTCGAACTCAACACCACGAACTAACCGGCCCGCTCGCAGGCCGTTGGCGGATCCTCGTTCCCAAGCTCCGCTTGGGAACGCCCCGCCCCGAAGCTCCGCTTCGCGCCACAAGCGCGGAAACTCCAACCAGAACGCGCCCATCGTCTGGCGCGCTCCCCGACTTGCCAACCACCCGATTGCGACCCCCCCAACCACCCCGATACACTCCGCCCGCCCCTTTTTGCGGGCCTTTGTGAGTCGCGAAGCGTTCAACGAGGTAGCTCGGAATGTCGGTTGGTTCGGTCGAAACTGAGGTCGGTTCGCGGTGGCATGCGCTGGCGGCAAAGGTCCTGTCCGGCGGAGAAATCTCCCGCGACGAGGCCCACGAAATCCTCGCCTGCCCGGATGTCGAAATGCCCGACCTCCTCGCCGCCGCCTTCCGCATCCGCCGGAAGCATTTCGGCCTGAAGGTCCACTTCTACTACCTGAAGAACGCCAAGAGCGGTCTCTGCCCCGAAGACTGCAGCTACTGCTCCCAGTCCAAGATTTCCGACGCCCCGATCGAACGCTACTCGATCGCCAACGAACGCGTCCTCCTCGAAGGCGCCCGCCGCGCCAAGGAATCGCAGGCACGCACCTATTGCATCGTCGCCAGCGGCCGCGGCCCAGGCGACCGTGAAGTCGATCACGTCTGCAACACCGTCAAGAAGATCAAGGACGAAACCGGCCTCCACATCTGCGTCTGCCTTGGCCTCCTGAAGCCCGATCAGGCCCGCCGTCTCGCCGAAGCCGGCGTCGACCGCGTCAATCACAACCTCAACACCAGCCGCCGCTTCTACGAAGAAATCTGCACCACCCACACCTTCCAGGATCGCATCGACACGCTGAATGTCGTCCGCGAAAGCGGCATGGAGCTCTGCTCCGGCCTCATCGTCGGCATGGGCGAAACGCCGGAAGACATCGTTGACGTCGTCATGGAACTCCGCGGCCTGAAGGTCGAGTCGATCCCCGTCAACTTCCTGCACCCCGTTGACGGCACGCCCCTCGCCCAGAAGGCCGACCTCAACCCCCGCGAATGCCTCCGGGCGCTCTGCCTCCTGCGGTTCGCTCACCCGACCGTCGAGATCCGCATCGCCGGCGGCCGCGAACTGAACCTCCGCTGGCTGCAGCCCATGGGCCTCTACCCGGCGAATTCCATGTTCGTCAGCGACTACCTGACGACCAAGGGCCAGCCGGCCGACGAAGATTTCAAGATGGTCCGCGATCTCGGATTCGAAATCGTCACCGGCGATCACATGGAGTCGCCCTGCGATTCGCACGACGACTGCGAACTGGAAGCGGCAGAGGCTGCAACAGCCTGATCGGTTTGACCTCCCCTGATTGGCAACGGGTGTCTCGTGCGAGTCGTCCTCCTCGGAACCGGCGGCTATCACCCCAGTGAGGAGCGGCATACCGCGTGCATCATGCTCCCGGAAGCGGGCCTTGTGCTCGACGCCGGGACCGGCGCGTTCCGCATTCCGCAGCACCTGGCGACGCGGGAACTCGACGTCTTCCTGTCGCACGCGCATCTCGATCACGTCGTCGGGCTCACCTATCTGCTCGCCCCCCTGGCGCTCAAGCAGCTCGATGCCGTCCGCGTCCATGCGACCGACGTGGTCCTCAAGGCACTCCGTGAGCACCTGTTTTCAGCCCCGCTGTTTCCCGTGATGCCTGCGTTCGATCTCCGGCCGCTCACCGGCTCATCTGTGGAGCTCGCAGGTCTGCGCGTCCGCTGGCAGGTTCTCGCCGGGCACCCCGGCTCCTCCATGGCCTACCGCATCGAGTCGACCGCCGGACCAGCGAAGTCGCTCGCCTATGTGACCGATACCGTCGCGGATGGAACCTACCGCGAGTTCGTCCGCGACGCCGATGTCCTGATCCACGAATGCTACTTCCCAGACGCCCTCGAAGAGTGGGCCGTGAAGACGGGGCACAGCACGACGTCGAAAGTGCTGGAACTGGCGCGCGCAGCGAACGTCGGCCGGCTGGTGCTGGTCCATGTCGACCCTCGTTCCAGCGGCCCCGATCCCCTGGGACTCGCCGGTGTCCAGCAGGTCTTCACCCGCGTCGAAGTGGCGCGCGACGGGCTGGAAATCGACTTCTGAAAACGAAAACACCCCGGATGCTCGGAAGCAGCCGGGGTGCTGGAACTCGCAGCGTGCGTCACTTGTTCGCGTAGGCCGCGGGGTTCGCGACGAACGTGTCCTTGTTCTCGGGCGACGCGAACAGGTACAGCCGTCCCTTGAACCAGGCCGAATTGTCGAGCACTCCCTCGACGGCGTCTCCCGACTGCTGGTGGATCACCACGTCGTACCCGTTGCCGGCCGGTGTGTACTTCTCCGGATCGGCCAGGAACGTCTGGAGCGCCTCGGCCGACGACAGGGCATACACCCGCCCGTTGTGCTGCACGCGGAACTGCGACTGGCCATCGGCCAGATCGCGATGATCCCGCAGGCGGACCGGGCAGAATCCCTTCAGACCCTGCATCCCCTTGCGCGAGGCAATCTGCTCATACTTCGACTGCGTGTAGCTGCTTCGCTCAGGGACGTTCGACGGCGCCGCGGGCGAATCCGACACCGGCTGCACGTTCGTCGAGATCAAGGCCGGAGGTGCAATCTCCGTCGGCTCAGGAAGCGGAACGGGCAGCGGAAGCGGAACCGGATCGACGGCCGCCGCAGCCTCCCCTGAAGGCTCGACCGCGACCGGCGGGAAGAACATGCCGCGATTCTCGCGAGCGGCGACCGGAGCCCCAGGCTCGGCCGGCAACTCTTCGAGCGACCGCCCGGTATAAGGGCCAGTCGACTCGACCTTCGTGCTCGGAGCGGCAGAGTCGGCCAGCTCGTTTGTCACGACCGGTTCGGAGGCCGGAATCGGAGCGGCCGCAATCGGCTGTTCCACCGTGGCGGACGCCTGTTCGGGAACGACGTTCTTCCCCGGAGAGAAGCCGCCGGCCGCGATGCCACCCTTCTTCAAGGGAGCCGGCGTGATGGCCGGGGCGTCGACCACCGTCGCTTCGACCTTCGCTTCCACCTTCGGCGTCTCGACCGGAGCTGGTTCTTCGTCCTTGAACAGCTCACTCGCCTGGGTTTTCGCCTTCGCGGCAGAACCGACCGTCGCAGCGGCGGCGACCGGCAGCGTCCGCACCGCAGGCGTCACGACGGGAGGCGGAAGCTCTTCCACCACCGGTGGGACCACCGGCGTTTCCGGGTTCGTGAACCGGGCGATCTCCGCCATCGCCGGATCCTGCTCCGGCCCCGGGACATCGGCGCTCGGCGCCAATGGAAGATCGTCGCTGTTGGCCAAGAGCTGGGCAGCCGGGTTCGGCACATACGGCTTCGGCTCGACCGGCGGCTCCTGGGCAGCCGGAGTGCTGCTGCCGAAGCGGCCGAGGAAGCCCTTCTTCGGAATCTTCGGATCGGCCGCCATCTCGTAGTCGGTTTCAATCGGCGTGCCGACAATCAGATCTTCCGCATCGGGCAGTTGGATCGGCTCCGGCGCCGGCTCCACGTTTGGAGGAACGACGCCCGCCGTGATGATCGGCGTCGGCTGCTGCTGGGCCGCCGGACCAGGATACGCGAACCCGTGTCCGACAGGCTGCTGAAGCTGCAACTGCGGCTGCGGCTGCGGCGGAATCGCAACGAATGACTGCTGCGGCACCACCATCGGGGTCAACGACGGACCGGACGTCCGCGGCTGACTCGGCGACTCGTCAAACTCCAACCCATCCAGTTCCTTCTCGGCCAGGCCCTCTCCCGGGAAGAACTCCGGATCCTCATCAGGCTCGGTCGAAATTGGCTGCGACACAGGAACCTGCGGCGAAACAGGAACCTGCGGAGGAGCGGCCTGCGGAACGTAACCAGCTGTCGGGGCGAAGCCCGGCTGGGGGTAGTAGCCCTGCGGCGGCGCGTATCCGGCCGGCGGGGCGTATCCAGGCTGCGGCACATACCCCGGAGGAGCATAGCCGGGCGGTGCATATCCCGGAGGGGCATAACCCGGCGCTGCGACGTAGCCCGGAGGCACAGCGTAGCCCGGCTGCGGAGCATAACCGGCCGGAGGCGCGTACTGGGGAACCGGTGCCGGAGCCGGCTGCGGGGCCATCCCCGGCATCTGCGGAGCCTGACGCCCCGATTCTTCATACAGCCGCTGAAGCTCTCGGGAGACGGCGCTCCCCTCCTGACCCGTCATCTGCTGCTGAAGCGCGTTGTACTGCGGCGGCGTCTGCGTCGCCGGCGCTCCGGCCGGGTAGTACACCGGCTGCGGAACATAAACCGGGGCCGCAACCGGCTGGGCCGCGGCCTGCGGAGCAATCACCACCGCCTGGCGGGGCGGCTGCCGCCGCAGCCCGACCACGTTGATCGACGCATCCGACTGGCGAACCGACGGCGTAGCGCTTGCGTTTCGCCCCGGGGCGACCAGCGACTGCTCGGCGTTGGCCGGCTTCTCTTTGCGAGCCGGAATCAGTCCGCCGTGAGCCAGCGGAATGATCGCCATCGACAGACCGGCGGTCGTCACACCGGTCGCCATCCAGCGGGCCAAACGATCTACAGATTGATTACGAACCGTCATACAGCCGCTCCCTGGCAAATGGCCCGCACGGCCGTCGGATTGGACCTGTTCACCAAAGTCCATACGATCGGTCAGCACGGCGTCGACCGTTTTATCGTCGGCCCGGCGGACGATCTGTGACGGCTCTAAGGGCCGAAGCGATTGTTTTCCCTTGCAAGAATCGTCGCTGACCGTGCTTACGGCTTTGTCGGCAAGCTCACCGCGACTTACCAGGATTGCCATTTGATGCCGGAAGCCCCTCCGTATTACGTCCCTCCGCCCCCTCCGCCAGCCCCTCCGCGATCCCGCAAATGGCTGGTCCGGCTGCTCGTATTCCTTTTGCTGCTCTCACTTCTGGCGAATTTCGCCCAGTCCGTGGCCTTCCAGGAATACGCCTCCGGAGAGAAGCCCTACGAAAAGTTCCACTCGGGAGAATTGATCGCCACCGACAAGATCGCACGGCTGGAAATCAGCGGCGTCATCATGCCGCCGTCCACCGACCGCTGGCTGAAGGCGATCAAGAAAATCTCGGAAGACGATGCGGTCAAAGGGGTCGTCCTCATCATCGATAGCCCGGGCGGACTCGTGGCCGACAGCCACCAGATCTACCACCGCCTCCAGAAGCTCGCCGAGAAGAAGCCCATTGTCGTCTCGATGAAGCGGCTCGCCGCCTCGGGCGGCTACTACGTCGCGATGGGAGCCGGACCGAAAGCGAAGCTCTTCGTCGAGCCCACCACCTGGGTCGGCTCGATCGGCGTGATCGTTCCGCGCTACGACGTCTCCGACTTCGCAAAGCAGTGGGGCATCAAGTCCGAACCGCTCGTGACCGGCCCGCTCAAGAATACTCTCGATCCCCTCAACCCCATGAAGCCGGAAGAGGAAGCGGTCTGGAAAGCGATCATCGACGACGCATTCGCACGGTTCGTCAACGTCATCGACACCGGCCGCGCCAGGTTGGATGACGCGGCGATCCGCAAACTCGCCACGGGGCAGATCTACACCGCACAGCAGGGGCTCGAGAACGGGTTGGTCGACGTCATCGGCTACGACGACGACGCCACCGAAGACCTCAAGACGCAGCTGGGACTCAAGTCCGCCCGGATCGTCGAATACCAGTTCCCCACCGGGCTCTTCGATGTGCTGAGCGCCAGCAGCGAGTCCGCCGCCTCGTCTTCCGCGGCCATCGATCCCCTGAAGCGGCTGTTTGAAGCCAACGTCCCGCGCGCCATGTACCTGTTCGGCTGGCGTCCCGGCATGGCCCAGGAGTAGAAGCAGACATGTCCGATGAACTCACCCCCGATGTCGTCCGGCGAGTCGCCCGGCTCAGCCGGCTGAAACTCGACGAACCTCAGGTCGCGAAGCTCGCAAACGAGCTGTCGAAAGTGCTGCACTACGTCGACCAGCTCAACGAGCTCGACGTCTCGAACGTCGAACCGATGGCCCACGCCATCGAGCTGACGAACGTGTTCCGCGCCGACGATCCCCGGCCATCGCTTCCCCGCGAAGCCGCCCTCTCCAACGCCCCCAGGTCCGACGGAAAGTACTTCCTCGTCCCGCCGATCCTGGATGAGAAGTGACCTTGTGGAGCTTTTCAGAGAATGAACTGCGAATGTCGTTCTTCGAAGCAGGGCGCCCTTCTCTGATCAACTCCTGGCAGGGACATCACCCTCGAGTCGAAGCCACGGTTCATTCTCGCTGAGGCCCCGTCCTCTGTTTTTATCCGTCTCATCCGTCTGATCCGTGGTTCTCTTTTTTCTGACGAATTGTTCGTGGCTCCATGACGTCTGACCTGATCTCCCAACTGACCTCCGGCGCGCTCACCTCCGTGGCTCTCACAGAGCGCTGCCTGGCCCTGATCGCCCAGCGCGATGGAGCGATCGGCGCATTCCTGCATGTCGACCGCGAAGACGCCCTGAAGCAGGCCGCCGAGGTCGATGCGCGCCGCGGCCGCGGCGAAGCCCTCGGCCCCCTCGCCGGCATCCCCATCGCCATCAAGGACGTCCTCTGCCAGACCGGCCAACCGACCACCTGCGCCAGCCGCATGCTGAAGTCGTTTGTCCCTCCCTACGACGCACACGCGGTTACGAAGCTGAAACAGGCCGGGGCCGTCCTCCTCGGCCGGGCGAACATGGACGAGTTCGCCATGGGCTCGTCCTGCGAGAACTCGGCCTACAAGGTCACGCGCAATCCCTGGAACCTCGACCGCACCCCGGGTGGCTCCAGCGGCGGCTCCGCTGCAGCCGTCGCCGGAGGAATGACGCCCCTCTCGCTGGGAACCGACACCGGGGGCTCGATCCGCCAGCCCGCCTCCTTCTGCGGCGTCGTCGGCATGAAACCGACCTATGGCCGTGTCTCCCGCTATGGCCTCGTCGCGTACGCCAGTTCACTCGACCAGATCGGACCATTTGCCCCCGATGTGTTCGGCGCGGCGGCCCTCCTGGAAGCGATCGAGGGGCACGACCCGCGCGACTCCACTTCCGTGAACCGCCCCGCGCAAGGCTACACGAAAACTCTCGAACAGCCCCTGGCCGGCCTGCGCGTCGGCGTCGTGCGGGAGCACTTTGTCGAAGGCCTCGACGCCGACGTCGCCGGAGCAACGCGCCAGGCGATCGACGTCTACAAGTCGCTCGGCGCCACCGTCGTCGACATCTCGCTCCCTCACTCGAAGTACTGCATCGCCGCCTACTACCTGATCGCGTCGTGCGAGGCGTCGAGCAATCTCGCGCGGTACGACGGAGTCCACTACGGCCACCGCGCGGCGAACTTCGACGGCATGATCGACATGTACGCCGCATCCCGCGGCGAAGGCTTCGGCGAAGAAGTCAAGCGGCGCATCATGCTCGGTACGTTCGCGCTCTCCTCCGGTTACTACGAGGCCTACTACCTCAAGGCCCTCAAGGTCCGTCGACTGATCCGGCAGGATTTCGACAAGGCGTTCGAGCAGGTCGACCTCATCGTCTCGCCCGTCTCCCCGACGCCCGCCTTTCCCCTCGGCTCCCTGACGACCGACCCGCTGGCGATGTACCTCATGGACATCTACACCATCAGCGCCAACCTCGCCGGTCTCCCGGGAATCTCCATCCCCTGCGGCTTCAGCAGCGACGGACTGCCAATCGGCCTGCAGCTTCAGGCCCCCCCGTTCGAGGAAGAACGGCTGTTGCGCGCCGCGCGCATGTACGAAAAAGCCACCAGCTGGACGCGCCTCGCGCCGACGCCCGCCGCGTGAACTTCGCGTTACGGAAGCCGCTCCTCACCGCCGCTGCGTTTCAGCGCGACGCGGATTTTCTCTGCCGTCTCGGGCGACCGCAGTGCCCCCTTCCCGAATCCCGGCAATGCCCCCTTGGCGACCGCCTCCGCCTGCGCGTCCGCTTTGTCGCTGACGAGCATCACGGGAACGCCAGGAGCCTGCGCCTGCAGTTCTTCGAGCAGCGCGACGCCTGACGAACCATCCATGTCCAGCCGGCGGTTCACCAGCACGAGGTCATATTTCTCGGAGGCCACCCGGCTCAGCGCATCCCGCGCACTGTCGACGCTGTCGACCTCCGCTGAGTGATCCTGCTCGAAAAAACGCTCGAGCGAGGCGCTGTCGAAGCCACACTGGCCCACACTGAGCACGCGGGAAGAAGCCATTTCACGAATCCCAGTACCTGCGACACGGGCCGATCGATTCGCGATTCGACACGGACGCTCCGTCCACGAAGTTCCCTCACCGCGCCCTGGCGGACGCTCGGCCTGATGGTAAACCGAAGCGCCCCACTCGCAAGGGGGGATGCGGCCCGCCAATTGCTCTGCCTTCGCGAATCCGAAGGAGAAAATCGCGATGTTGCTGCTGGTCACAGGGGGAACCGGCGTCGTCGGACGCGGAGTGATCCCCGAATTGCTCGCCGCCGGACACCAGGTACGGTTGCTGTCGAGACACGCCGAAGAGCAGGCCGCAGAATGGCCCGCCGGTGTGGAGTGCCTCAACGGCGATGTCACGGACCCGGCCTCCCTCGATGAAGCGGCCCGTGGCTGCGACGTCGTGATCCACGTCACCGGCATCGTCGATGAGAAGCCGCCGGAGATCACTTTCGAACGGGTCAACGTGGAAGGAACGCGCCACGTTCTCGAGGCGTCCAGCCGGGCCGGCGTGAAACGCTTCGTGTTCATCTCCTCGCTCGGAGCCGATCGCGGGACGTCCCCCTATCACCGATCGAAGATCGAGGCCGAACAGCTCGTTTCCAGGTTCCCGCGGGAGTGGGTGATCCTGCGTCCGGGCCACGTCTTCGGCCCCGGCGACGAGATGATTTCGATGGTCCTCAAGATGGTGAGGACGTCGCCCGTCGTTCCCGAGATCGGCCTGGGACAGCATCGCTTCCAGCCGCTGTGGTTCAAGGATTTCGGCAAGGCCGTCGCGAAGTGCGTGACGCGCCCCGAGCTTTCCAGGCAAATCCTCGAAGTCGCCGGCGCCGAAGTGATCACCGTGTCCGAGCTTCTCCACACGCTGTCCGAACTGACCGATCGACCGGCGCTCCCGCTGCCGCTTCCCGCGTTCCTTGTGAAGAGCACGCTCTGGGCCTTCGAACGCGGCCGCCGGTTCCTCCCAGGCCAGGCGGAGCTCCCATTGAACGAATCCAAGCTGACGATGCTCGTCGAAGAGAACATGATCGCCGAAGGCGGGCCCAACGCCCTCGTCGACACGCTCGGCATCCCGCCGACTCCACTCGCCGATGCCCTCCGCGAACTGGCCGACACGCTGCTTGAGAACCCGCTGCACACCGGTGTCGGCCGACTGGAACACAAGCAGTTCTGGATCGACCTCGCGGACGCCGCCGTCGACGCCGAAGGGCTGATGACGTTGTTCAAGACCCGTATCAACGAGGTGATGCCCATCGATTTCAGTGCCGAGCCCGGCGCACCGCAGCAGGTGGAGAACGGCGCGACCCTCTGCGCACACCTCCCCGGGCGGGGCAACATCCAGGTCCGCGTCCATCAATGCGATCCCGATCGGGTGACGTTCACGACCGTCGAAGGGCATCCGCTCGCCGGCGTCGTCAGCTTCTTCGCCGAAGGTCGCAGCCCCGGACTCCGTTTCACCGTCGAGACCATGGCCCGACCCGCCAACACGCTCGACTGGATCGCCATCAACCTTGCCGGCCGCTGGTTTCAGGACCTCACCTGGCAGAACGTGGCCGCCAGAATGGGCGAACTCAGCGGAGGCCAGTCTCCAGACGGCGTCCAGACCAAGGCAAGGACCGTCGAAGGAGAAGAGGCCCGCCAGATCGAACAGTGGGCGGACGACTTCATCGCCACGCGGCGTCGCGAAAAGATGGAAGAAGAAATCGCCCTGAAGAACTGACGCGCCACGTCCCCGTTTCGAGCGAGCAGTCCTCAAGGCAGCGACTCAACCGCGGCCGCGGCCAATCGCCCACCAGCCCAGGAACAGCCCCACGAGGATCGTGTCGATCACAATGATCGCGATCATCTCGGTCGATCGACTCGAGACGGCCGGCCGGCCATCGTTCGGAGTTTCAAACGTCGCGGTCGATCCGGTCAGGAAGTCCTTTGCGGCTTCGAGTGCATGATCGACCCGGCGCCGCGCCGACGCGTCCGACTCCTCCGTCAGCGTCCGCATCTCGCGCGTGGCGAACAGCATCTCCCGCCGCGCTAAAGCCGACTTCCTCGCTGCGGTCGACGATCCAGACACCGGCCGTTCGCGCAGCATCCGTTCCAGGTCGACCTGCATCGCTTCCATCTCGGCCGCCAGTTCCTCCGGCATCGGCTTCTGGTCGTTGTGAATCGCCTCCACCTGCCGCCACATCGCATCCAGACGGTGCAGACGAGTCGCATCGCTGGGCGACCAGGACACGAACCGGATCGCCAGCGTCGTGACAACCGCAACCGCTGCGACGATCGTCACCAGCATCCGTCCACGGCGACCGAGCCAGCCGGTCAGAGTCTCGAACGTCTGGACCACCAGCTGTACCAGCCCGCTGGCGAGTCCGCTGGCCATCTCCGACAGCCGCTCGAACACGCCGCGGAAACGGGACGCCTTCCCGGCAGACAAACTGGATTGCAGTCGGCGCGAGGCCGCGGTTTCAAGCAGCCGGGCCGCCGTCGCTGCGGGAGAATCACCGGCCGAGTTGAGAAACAGCTTCCGGATCTCGGACGCGGGAAGCCATTCCTCCGCTCCTTCAAGACGCACGGCATCCGAGTCGGCGAGCCGCTGTTTGAGGACAAGCGCTTCGAGTTCCTCGGTCACCAGCGGACCGCGGACGCGCTCGTTCGACCTCCAGTACCACAGTTCGCTCATTCCACCTCGGCCACGCACCCCGCCAGAGCGGAACGGCGACTCCGCTCAGTACAGCTGCTCAGTTTCGTCGCCATCAATGCTGGCGGCCGCCTTGTAGGTGATCAGGTCGATCGTGTCCGACAGAAAACGGACGCCGCCGTCCCCCATCAGCACATGCGTCCCCCCCGGATGCTCGCTTCCCAGGGAGATGTCATTGAACCCGGCGCCGTTGTTGAAGAACGTCTGACCGATCGACGTCAGAACATTCTTGCATCCGCTCATCGGGTTGCCGTTCACGCCGCGAACCCACGTGCGATAGCTGTTGGCTTCCGACCACGAAATCTCGCCGACGACGAACGTGTTCGATGCCCCGTCAGTGATATCCGCGGCCTTCTTGTTCGACTGGGCGCTCAACAGCCCCTGGTCGCCGAACGGACCGAACCCCGGAACCAGCCGGTATTCCCCCCCGCCGGGCTTTTCACCGCGGGGTCCCATGATCCCGTAGTAGTGCGTCGTCCAGGGATACTGATCGTCGACCTTGTCGAGCGATGTCTGGGAATGCTCGATATCGCCCGAAGGGCAGAGATATGCGTCAATGCGGGCCAGGCCGTGCGGATTCCCTTTGCCGTTGGGAGTCGCCGAGAAGTATTTGCCGTGGCCGAAATTGAACTGCGCGTACAGCGGGCCCTGATCCATCTGGGGCAGGATGAAGACATGCCAGCTCAACTCGTTCGAGAAGACCCCCCCCGGCGGAAAAGAGTTGTGGACATCGTGGTAGTTGTGCAGCGCCAGACCGATCTGCTTCAGATGGTTGGAACATTGCGTGCGCCGGGCCGCTTCCCGCGAATCGGCAACCGCGGGCAGGATCAGCGCCAGGATGATGCCGATGACCCCGATCGAGACCAGAAGTTCCAGGATGCTGAAGCCATCGCGCGATCGAGACGGCCCTCGATCCTGATCCGGACGTGCATTCATAACGGCCAATTTCTCAAGTCAGTAGTCAGTAACGAGTATTCTTCAGCTTAGCGTTCCCGGGAAAGGGACGGTAGGAGATTCACCGGCGGCCACGCCGCTCCCGCAGCGAAGTGCGGCCGGATCCTCACATCGGTCTACAGTCGAAAGCCGGTCCGCACAAACATCCCGATTCCACAGCCCCGGCAAAGAGGGCAAACCCTCCCGATAAGCCGGAACTCAGGTTCCGATGCGCATCCGAACTCGCGGTTGACGCACTCCGCCGAAACACGTTCTCCTTCCACTCGAATCCTGCCCGCTGCACACATGGGAGCCCGCCTGCGATGAGCGCCGCCGACGATGCACAACGCTATTTCGACCATGCTGCCGAGGTGATGGGGCTCTCGGCCAACATGCGCAAGCTGCTCTCGACGCCCCTCCGCGAAGTGCGAGTCCAGGTCGCCGTCGAGATGGATGACGGACAGGTGCAGACCTACATCGGCTACCGCATCCAGCACGACAAGGCCCGCGGGCCGATGAAGGGCGGACTCCGCTTCCATCCCGAAGTCGACACGGGCGAAGTCTTCGCGCTCGCCAGCCTGATGACCTGGAAAACCGCGGTCGTCAATCTCCCTTACGGCGGCGCGAAGGGAGGCATCGCCATCGACCCGAAGAAGCTCAGCCAGGGCGAACTCGAACGAATCACCCGGAAATTCGTCGACGAAATCCACGACGTCATCGGCCCCGATAAAGACATCCCCGCCCCCGACATGGGAACCAATGCCCAGGTCATGGCCTGGATCATGAACCAGTACGAAAAGTACCACGGCTTCAGCCCCGCCTGCGTCACCGGAAAGCCGGTCGACCTCCATGGCGCGGAAGGTCGCGAAGAAGCGACCGGTCGCGGAGTCGGCATCATCGCCCGCTGCCTCGCCGGGCGGCTCAAGAAACCGATCACCGGCATGACCGTCGCCCTGCAGGGCTTCGGAAACGTCGGAAGCTTCTGCGCCAGGTTCCTCCACGAAATGGGAGCGAAGGTCGTCGCGGTCTCCGATGCCTTCGGCGGAGTCCGGAACAGAAACGGGCTGAATATCCCGAAACTGCTCGAGTACAGCGCCACCAACGGCAAGGTCTCAGGCTTCCCCGAATCCGACGAGATCTCGAACCCCGAACTGCTCGCCCTCGACGTCGACATCCTGATCCCGGCCGCGCTCGGGGGAGTGCTCCACAAGGGAAACGCCGCGGACGTCCGCGCCAAGGCCATCATCGAGGCAGCCAACGGCCCCACCACTCCCGAAGCGGATGAGATCTTCGAGAAGAAGGAGATCATCGTTGTCCCCGACATCCTCGCCAACGCCGGCGGCGTTACCGTGAGCTACTTCGAATGGGTCCAGAACCGCCAGTACTTCAAGTGGAAGCTGGACCAGGTTCGCGAACAGCTCGAAAACGTCATGTCCGAAAGCTTCGATCGCGTCTGGAGCGTCGCCGAGGAAAAGAAGGTTCACCTGAGAACCGCGGCCTACATCCTCGGAATCGGCCGAGTCGGCCGCGCCACCGTCACCGGCGGTATCTGACCCACGCCACAAGCCGTAGGGCCGGCTATGCCGGCCGTCTTCCACGAGTTGCGCCCAGATTCATTCCTGGTGCAAAGCCGCCCCGGCATGCCGGCTGCTTAACGAATTCGGAACACGAATTCGCCCCGGGAGCCCTTCATGGCTGTTCGCAAGTCGTCCACCAAGTCGTCCGGTCGCTCAGGGAAGAAGGCCGGCGGCGCGAAGCCCAGGAACTCACTCGTCGAAAACATCAATCGCCAGAAGAAAGCCGGGAAGAGCCGCTCCAAGAAGGATTCGACAATCTCCGCCGAGTCCTATAGCCAGATGCAGCAGGGCTGGCCCAAGTCAAAAAAACGGAAGGCCAAGGCGAAGGCGAAGGCGAAGAAGTAGCGGACACGCACAGCCCAGGGGTGGCACTGGCTCCGCCAGTGCATCTCACGCTGCAACCGCCATCAAAATCGACGCCCGAACCCTATGCGTCGAGCCCGCGCTCCTTCCGGATCCGTCTCACCTCTCCGACCACTTCCGCCACCAGCCGCCCGTTCTGTGAAATCGCGGCGTATTCGAGCCCGGACACCAGCAGGTTCAGGCCCACCAGCGCCATCGCCAGCGTGAAGTGGATCGTCGACGTCATCGTCGACGCAGCTGTCGGCAGAGGATCGGCGGACGCGCCGAACGCCCCGGTGACGATCACCAGCAGCATGCACAGCACCATTCCCGGGATCGCCTTGTACTTCAGCCGGATGTTCCGCTGCCGGAACCGCTCGTCCAGCCGGTAGGCCGTCGTCGTGTCTTCCAGCCAGCGCCCGGTCCCCATGAAGTAGGTCAGCACCACCGCATGCAGCATGAGGACAAGCAGCGACGCGCCCAGTGCAACCAGCAGGTGCATCGAGACCGCGTGCTTGACCGCCTGCAGGTCCCGCGACTCGTCATGCACCCCCAGCCCGTACCAGACGGCGGCCGCCAGCGCAAAGTTGGCGGCGATCGACAGCGTCAGGAAAATTCGGTTCACGGCGTGACAGACGGTGCGTCTGTATTAAGGGAAACCCTCATACCGGCCGGACTTTTTTGAACGGCGGCGTCAATGGGCGCTATTCTCTTCAAACACGGCCTGACGTGCGAACCTGTCCAATCGGCGTACGGTCGATTCTCACAAATGCTTTTGAAGAATCGGAAGCAATCACTTGTCGTCCTGCCTTCCCCTCGCTCGTATACTTTGCCAGTGCATCAGATGACCTTTCCGATGTGCAGCGTCACCTTGAGTGAGCGACTCGCCGCTGTCATCCGGATCGAACGTCTCGGCGCACGCATGAGAGGTAACAACCATGGCGATCCACGAATATGTCGAACCGCTCGGTCCGCGGATCCTCATTCGGAAGGATGAGGGACGCCAGAAAACCCGGGGCGGAATCGTTCTTCCCGACAGGGCGGAAATTCCCACCATCACCGGCCGCGTCGTTGACGTCAGCGCGGAAATCGCAAACGCCGAAGACTTCCCCGTCCGTAAGTACGACAAGGTCCTCTTCCATCCCAAAAACGCGATTCCCGTCGATCTGGAATCCGATAACGTCCTCTACGTCGTGCCGGCCGAAGATGTCATGGCCGTGTTCCGCCGCGGACCCGCCAAGAAGAAGCGGGAAACCCCGGCCGTCGGCGGTGACGTTGCGGACTCTGACGATTCCGTAGAGTGAGATCACACCCGGCCGCCGGGAAACCGGCGGCCGGGAGCAAGTCAACGCGGAGGGAACCAGCGAGGCAGTCGGTCGGTCTTTCCAGAACGGACGATTCCCGCTATTCCACCCGCCTTAGGAATGTCCCACGGTTCACAGGTGAACGAGACTCGTCTCGTCGCCTGAACCGTGGGGTTTCGCATTTCAGGGTTTCGACTTTTTCCGCGAGCTGTTTCTGATGGCAAACGTTGCCTGGATGGATCTCCCCCTCTTCTCGGACGCTCTCGACCACGGAGCGACGTCCATGACCGAACCCGCCCCTGAAGCGTCTTCGACCATCCGTCCCGCCCGGTTCGATGACCTGGAAAACATCGAAGACCTCATCGAGCCCTTCGTCGATGGCGGCAAACTCCTCCCGCGCACCTGGGACGAGCTGCAGAGCCTCGTCCCCACCGGATTCGTCTGCGAATCGAACGGCCAGATCATCGGCTTCGCAGCCCTCGAGATCTATTCCCGCAAGCTCGCCGAAATCCGCAGCCTCTGCGTCGCCCGCAGCGCACAGGGGCAGGGCGTCGGCAAGCGGCTGGTGAAGGCCTGCGTCGACTTCGCCACCGATCGCGCCGTCTTCGAAGTCATGGTCGTCACCTCCACCGAAGACTTCTTCAAGAACTGCGGCTTCGACTTCACGCTCCCCGGCGAGAAGAAAGCCCTCTTCATGCAGACGCGCGAACAGCCCTGACGCTTCGTCGTCGACGCTGCCAGCGTCGTTTACGGCTTCAACGCCGGATCCGACAGCCCTGCCTCAGCAAAACCCTTCGCCCGCAGGATGCAGGAATCGCACGCCCCGCAGGGCCTTCCTTCGGGCGTGGGGTCGTAGCAACTGTGCGTCAGGCCGAAGTCGACTCCCAGCTCCACGCCGCGGCGGATGATCTCCGCCTTCGTCAGCCGGATCAGCGGCGTGTGGATCTGGAACCGGCCCTTTCCCTCCACACCCACCTGCGTCGCCAGATTCGCCAGCGTTTCAAACGCCGCGATGAACTCCGGCCGGCAGTCGGGATAACCGCTGTAGTCGACCGCGTTCACGCCGATGAACAGGTCGAACGCCCCCAGCGTCTCGGCCCAGCCCAGCGCGATCGAGAGAAACACCGTGTTTCGCGCCGGCACATACGTCACCGGGATTCCCGCCGACATCGTTCCTTCGTCGCGATGCTTCGGAACTTCGATGTCCGCCGTCAGCGCCGAGCCCCCGATCGACCGCAGGTTGAGGTCGATCACGACGTGCTTCGCCACCCTGAGCGCATCGCACACCCGCCCGGCCGCCGCGAGTTCTTCGTCATGCCGCTGCCCGTAATGGAACGACATCGCGTAGCACTCGAATCCCGCCGCCCGCGCCTCGGCCAGCGCCGTCGCCGAATCGAGCCCTCCGCTCACCAGGATCACCGCTCGTTTCGTCGCCATTCGCTCTCACCCTGCCGATTCAGTTCTCCGTGAGTCGCCCTCACGCCTCCGGCAAGTTCTAACGCATCACACGCCACTTCGGCGCGGTCACGTCGGCGCCACCGGCGGCAGCTCCGACGCCGCGTTCATGCCGGCCGCCGTATCCGGCAGGATTCCGCGTTGGACGTAGATGGGCCTCGCGTGCCGCCGAAGCCGCCTCAACTGGCTGGCGAACGCCCCGCCCGCGGTCAGAACCACCACCCCGGAACCGAGCACAACCGCGCTCGGCCCGAACCGGGCCGCCAGCCAGCCGCCGAGCAGGCTGCCGAACGGCGCCGTCCCCTGGAACGCCATCCCGAAGAACGACATCACTCGCCCCCGCTTGTCTTCGTCCACAAGCGTCTGGATCAGCGTATTGGCCGCCGCCATCTGCACCATCATCCCCGCGCCCGTCAGCACCAGCAGCACGCACGAAATCCACGCCGTCGTGCTTTCTGAAAACCCGATCAGCCCCGCCCCCAGCATCAGATTGGCCGCGATGATCACCTTCCCCAGACCCAGCACCGTCGACCGCGAAGCCAGGTACAGCGCCCCGCCAAACGCCCCCAGTCCCATCGACGCCGAGAGAAAGGCCAGCGTATTCGAGCCCCCATGCAGAACTTCCGCCGCAAACACCGGCAGCAGCACGCTCTGCGGCATCGTCGCGAAACTCACCACTCCGATCAGGAGGAGCAGGGCCCGGATCGGCGGGAACCCGGCAGCGTAACGCACCCCCTCCACAAAATGCCGACCGACCGACGCCGCCACATGCAAGCGCGGCCGCGCCGCGATCCGCATCGCCACCAGCGCAACGATCACCCCCAGGTAGCTGACCGCGTCAATCACGAAACACCACGCCTCCCCCACCGCGGCGATGATCATCCCGCTCAGCGCCGGCCCCACCAGCCGCGAGCCGTTGACCAGCGACGAATTCAGCGCAATGGCATTCGGAAGGTCTTCTCGCTTTTCGACCATCTCCACCAGCAGCGCCTGCCGCGCCGGCATGTCGAACGCGTTGATCACGCCCTGGAACAGGTTCAGCCCCGCAATCAGCCAGATCGTGGCCTCCGCCGGCTCGCCGAGAAACGCCACGATCGCCAGCGCCACCGACTGCACGAACGACAGCACCTGCGTCGCGATCAGAACCTGCCGCCGGTCCCAGCGATCGACAAAAACGCCGGCCACAGGTCCTAGAAAAAACGTCGGCGCCAGCCCCGCGAAATTCACCACGCCCAGCAGCCAGTTGGCATTCGCGCCGCTCAGCCGGAACACGAGCCAGCTCGACGCCATCCGCGTCATCCATGTCCCGACAAGCGAAACCGCCTGACCCGCAAAGAACAGCCGGTAGTTGCGACTGCCCAGCGCCCGCCCGAAATTCCGTAGACGCGAAGGAGCGACGACCGGCCGGCTGTGTTCTTCGTCCAGATTCATCCCGCCGATTGTCGCGGTCCCCGTCGCAACAACAACCCGCCCATTCCTACCCACTACCCACTACCCACTACCTCTGATACCTCGCCTGCCCCCCCCAGCCGAGCTTGCGGTGCAGGGCATTGTAAAAACTGTGCCCCGGCAGCCGGGCCAGCAGGAACGAAACCGGCGCCTTGCGGATCGTCACGCGGTCCCCCGACTGGAACGGCGTCTTGATCTGCCCGTCCACCACCAGCGTCACCCCCTCCTGGGCCTCCGGCATCGACAGCTCATACACGTGATCCGCATGTTCCACGATCGGCCGGATCGTCAGCGCGTGCGGGCAGATCGGCGTGATCACGAACGCCTGCAGGTTCTGCGCAAGGATCGGCCCCCCCGCCGACAGACTGTGTGCCGTCGATCCCACCGGCGTACTGACGATGATTCCATCGCCGCTGATCGTCGTCACCCGTTCGTCGTCAATCGCCAGATCGACGTCGAGCATCGACAGCGAGCCCCCCGCCATCAGGGCCGTTTCATTCAGCCCCAGGTAACTCGCGGTCTCGCCGTTCGCCCGCCGATGCTCGGTAATGAACATCAGGTGCTCGACCACATGAAACCGGCGAGCCTCGATTTGCGGCAGCGCCTTCTCCAGCTCCTCTGGCATCACGTCCGCGAGAAACCCGAGCCGCCCGAGGTTCACCCCCAGGATCGGCAGCTGGTGCTCGCCGAACTGTCGGCACGAACGCAGGATCGCCCCGTCGCCCCCCAGCACGATCGCCAGATCGACATCCAGCCCTTCCGAGCAGCAGTCGTCGCTCGTCGCGACATCGACGATCTCGATCGCGGCCCGCTTCCGCAACTGCGGCTCAATGACGCGCAGCGCGTTCTGGACGCGATCAGTCTGATCACGGGCGATCACAAGAACGCGGACGGGTGCAGCCATCGAAGCAGCATAGCAGCGGCCCGGGCGGAAACGGAGCGGCCGCCATCGAGATGGCGGCCCGGCAAAAATTCACCACATTCGGCCTTCTTGCTGCACGGAAACCCGCGACAGCGTCCTTCCGAGCGGTGGCGAATCGTTCAGCGTCGATGCACGTTGACGTAGTAAGCTCCTGCGATCTCCTGGCCGGCGGCGTCGAGAAGCATGGTCCGAAGTTGGGTTCGCCCGGCGGGCAAGGTCAGCGTGAACTCGACGGCCTCGTCCTCCGCTGCGACCTTTTTCTCGTCACTCTGGTCGCCGACGACGATGCGGGCTGAGGCAACTGGCAAAGCGACGCCGGCTGGGAATACTCCAGCGGTGTTCTTCTCTTCCGGTTTTCCCGCAGTGATCGGTCCCGGCGCTTCGGCGGGCCAGCGCCTCAGCGTGAAGCGATACTCTCCGGCCTGGGCCGCTTCGACGTTCCAGCCGCCGTTTCGCCGCAAGCCCTCACGGACCTGCTTCCCCTGATCGAGGAAAGAGTCTTCCCAATCAGCGGGCGAGAGCAGGACTGGGTTCTCGGCTTCGGAACCGATGATGAGCGCTTCGCGCTGATTGAGGCCCGGTTCAATCCCGTCCCACCATTTTCGATAGGCCGTTCGCAGCCTGTCGACGACATCCGGATGCTGGCTGAGAACATTCCGGGACTGCCGCGGATCTGATCGCAGGTCATACAACTCCCGATCCGACACGAGTCTCCAGGGACCGTGCAGGACACACGCATCACCGAAGCGGGGCGCGGGGATGTCCATCCGGCTGTATTGAATGACGAGCGTACGATCGGGCAGGGGCGTGTCCGATCCCCGAAGTTGCGAGGCCAGGCTGAGGCCATCGAACTTCGTAGTGGTGGACACGTCACACAAGTCCAGCAGCGTCGGAAGTAGATCCTGAACCTCGCACAGGCTCGCGAGGTCGCCCGGCGGCCTGAGCGCTCCGTCCGGCCAGCGGATGAAACAGGGGACGCGATGGCCCCCTTCATAAAGCTGGACTTTGCCGCCGCGCATTCCGGCGTTGAACACGGAAAGTCCCGCTCCGCCGCCATTGTCTGTCAGGAACACGAGCAGCGTGTTCTGCTTGAGGCCGGACTCGGTCAGGAACGTCTCCAGGCGTCCCATGTTGTCGTCGATATTGGCCAGCATTCCGAAGAAGCCAGCCACCATCTCTTTCTGGTCTGCGTAGGGCTGGCGATCCTCCGCGCGGGCGTACCAGGGGCCGTGGGGCGCGTTCGTCGCGAGGTAACAGAAGAACGGGGCCCCGGCTTCGGCGGAACGCTTCATCCACTGCATCGCTTCGCGAAAGAAAACATCGGTGCAGTAGCCCTCGTACTTCTCGCGGACTCCATTGTGCGAATAGACGTCATCGAAGTAGTCGTTGGAGAAGAAATCGGGCGCGGAGCCGACGTGCGACGAGGGGAAGAAAACCGTCTCCTGAAACCCACGATCCTGCGGCCGATAGGGATAGGTGTCTCCCAGATGCCACTTGCCGAACTGACCGGTTCGATATCCGGCCTGCGTAAACAGGTCTCCGGCGGTCGGGAATTTCAGCCGCAGCATCGTCCGGCCGCTGGACACGTTCATCGCGCCGTTGCGCAGGCAGTCGACACCCGTCATCAGCTGGCCGCGTGTCGGTGTACACATTGGGGCGACGTGAAAGTCCGTCAGCCGGATGCTCTCCCCGTGAAGGCGGTCGAGGTGCGGAGTCTTCAGAACGGGATTGCCGTGACACGAGAAGTCGCCGTAACCCTGGTCATCGGTCATGACCACGATGACGTTGGGCCGATCTGCCCGGACATCGCCCGCTCCGAAGAACGCCGCGCACTGCACAGCGAAGAAGAGGGCCAATCGTTGCGGCATTGGCATCAGTAATCCTGAAACTGCGATTCGGAATCATTCCGGGAACAACGGGAAGGTCAGCATGACCCGGCGATCATTGCTTGCGTTTGGGCCTGGGCGCCGGTGCTGATGGCGGGGGAGGAAGTTCGCCGGCTTTGGGGAGTTCGTCTTCGGTGACGACCCGAGTAGGCACGTTCTCGTTCGTAACCCCGCCGCATCCCGCGGCCTGCAGGGATGCTCCGCTGACCACAATGGCCGTTAACAGACCTCTCGGGCGCGACATCATGAAGTTCTCGCTGCGAAAGTGAACGCGACAACGGTCAAGGAGATTTCAGCGAAGGTCGCTCAGAACTGGCCGACGACATGGCCGTCGCGAATGAAGCTCGTGAGACAGAGCGTGATCCAGTCCGTATTTTCGCTGATAAATCGGACGGAACCGTCTCCCAACCCGAAGTGTGCTCCACCGGTGTGCTGGCTTGAATACGTCCAGCCGAAATGCCCCTGCGACGCCGTGGGGGGCGTCAGACACGGCCCCGCTTTCTGGTTGATCTTCCCCAGGCATTCGTACACGCTCCCGGGTTGCGCGAACGTAATCCCGTAGAGTGCCTGCTGCTTCCCCTGACCCCAGACGGCGATATAGGCGGGGTTGTGCTTGGTCAGGCTGGACTCGCCAACGATCAGGGTATTACTGGTCCCATCGGTAAAGTCCCGAATCCGGGCCGACGCGTTATTGCCGAACGCTCCATTGACCGGCACGACGCGACCGTCCTGCAGGGTTCCATTCACCGTCGCGCCGGTCCACGTCGTGTTGAACTCGCTTGTTCCGCCGGATGCCAGCAGATAGGTGATTGGAGCGGCTTCGGTCGCGGCATAGGGGCCGGCCGCCAGTGTCATGCGGGTCACCGGACTGGCCGACGGGCAGAGAAACGCCGGGATGAGCTGACTCGTGACGGGACGATTCACGACCGGATCGCCCCACACCGCCAAAGGCGCGCTGCCGGTATGCTGGGCGTTGTTCGACGCCACGGCCGCGTTGAACTGGTTATACAGATTGGCCTGCTCAAGATACGGCAGCACAAGAGTCCAGGCAGTGTGGTTCAACACATGCGACTGTCCTGCTGGTTGCGCCCACATACTGGCGGCAATGCCGTTGTGAATCATCCCGGGCGGAAGCATGCCATGCACATCCATGTAGTTGTGCATGGCCAGACCGATCTGCTTGAGATTGTTCTTGCACTGGGTGCGGCGGGCCGCTTCGCGGGCCTGCTGCACCGCCGGCAACAGCAGCGCGATCAGGATGGCGATGATCGCAATGACCACCAGCAGTTCGATCAAGGTGAACGCGCGTCGGAGTGGTTTCATCGCCTGGGCTCCCGTGGGAACAGCACTGAGTGCAAGTGATCAAGGCAGAAACAAATCGCTGCGGCCGGACTGTCGATCCTCATCGACGTCCTCAAACCAGCTTAAGCCCGTCTCAACGCTCGCCGCAACACGGATAGCCGTGTCGGCGGCGTGGCATCGCAACCACTGTGTGAGCCCATCGTCACTGCGAGCGTTTGCCGGCCCCGAGAGAGGCGATGGACCTCGGTGGCAGCCTTTGAATGGAATGCGCGTCGGTGTCGCCCCTTCGGGGTTCACCGATCACCCTCTCGCTGCTCTGCTACGCCGCAGTTGTTGGGTCCACTTCTTCGCAGACTCCTTCTCCTGACCCGGAGTTTCAGCCGGCCCATTCAGCCTCATGTTCAAGAGTTCGAGCTGAATTCTGCCACAGTGTTCGCCGCGAAGATGAGCTGCCAGCAACCTTTTCTCTTCGCGATACTTCTTCCAGAAAGCCAGCCACTGAGTTCGCCGAGTTGCCGGCGGAACGCGCATCTTCCACGGCAATTGCTCGCACGGATCACCGCAAACAAGGCAGTTCAGATTTCGAACGGACTGACTGCGCCGCCACGTTTTCCCGCAGGGGACACACACCCAGGTGCGATTGCTCATGTCGAAACTCGAGACGTCGCTCCATGGTTCCGTAATGCTCGATGATCGCCGACCTACAGAATCGCCGGCCCTTTCACCTGGATTCCCTTGATCATCATCTTCAGCTCTTCCACGTTCGGGCTCACTTCAAACGCCGTCGCCCGACTGATGTACTCCTTCATCACGAACCCGTAGATCGAGTCGTTGAACAGCTGCATCCCTTCTTCTTTGCCGATGCGGATCGCGGCGATCAGCTTTTCGTCCGCCCCTTCGAGGATCAGCTTCCTCACGATGCCGTTGAACCGCATGATCTCGAGGATCGGCACGCGCTTCGGCTTGTCAACGATCGTCGGCAGCAGCTTCTGCGCGATGATCGCCTTCATGTTGAACGCCAGCGACCCGCGGATCGCCTGGTGCATGTCGTTCGGGAACAGGTCGAGAATACGACCGACCGTCGACGGTGCCGACGACGCGTGAATCGTACCGAACACCAGGTGTCCCGTTTCGGCCGCGTGAATGGCCGTTTCGAACGTGTCGCGGTCGCGCAACTCGCCGACGAGGATGATGTCGGGGTCCTGACGCACGGCATGCTTCATCGCCACATGGAAGTCGATGACGTCCATGCCCAGCTCGCGCTGGTTGATCAGCGCCTTGTCCTGCTTGTAGATGAATTCGATCGGGTCTTCGATCGTCAGGATGTGCACGCGCTCGGTGCGGTTGATCAGGTCCAGCATCGACGCAATCGTCGTCGACTTGCCAGAACCGGTGACGCCTGCCAGCAGCACCATCCCCTGCTCGTACTTGGTGAGGTCTTCCATCACCGGCGGCAGGTACAGCCCTTCGAAGTTCGGAATCGTCCGCTCGATTTTACGGGCGACCATGCCGGGGATGCCGAGCTGCTTGTACAGGTTCACGCGGAACCGCCACTTGTCCCCTTCGTATTCGACGATGTGCGCGAGGTCGGCCCCGCCTTCGTTCTCGAAGATGATTTTCTGCCGCTCATCCATGATCTCGTAGAACATGTTGTACATCTGTTCTTCCGTGATCGGCGGCATCTGCAGTTCGCGCAGGGTGCCGCGGATGCGGAGGATCGGCGGCTTGTTCGTCTGCAGGTGAAGGTCGGAGCCCTCGAACTTGATCTGCGCGCGGAACAGCTTGTTGATTTCCGGGTCGGGACGATCCCCGGAGGTCATCATGACCTTCGGCGGACCCTTCGACTGCGTCGGCATCGGGGCGGCGGGGGCTTTGGCGCCAGACATGCACCAGACTCCAGAAATGGCGAACGACAGGAACGATCAGACGAAACCCGGAAAGCGACAGGAGCGACCGCTGGAAATTCCCGGAACTCGACGCGAGTGACGATACCAGAAGGATTCGCCGATGACGAAGGAAAAGCAATGGACCCCGGCCGCGGAATCGCCGTCCGGCCACCGGCAGCAATCTGCCGTAAGTTCTTCACAAATCACGCGTTCCCTCGTCCCTGTCAGCGGAACCCGCCCCCTCCCGTCGCCTCGGCCCGCCGCAAAGTCGGATTGCCGCGGATCGCCGGATCGCGTTAAAAGCCCGACATTCCGATGTTCCGGCAAGGATGCCTCCCCATGTTTTCCCCCGAAGCCAATGCCATCCGCCGTGGGCTGACCGGTGTCGTGCTCTGCCTCGGCGCGGGTGGGCTCACGTATCACCTCGCCAGTTGGTACGGAACCGACGACCCCATCACGCTGGCCGTCGCCGTCATCCTCGCTGAACTCTTCCTGGGAGCCTGCATTTTCCTGGGCCTGTTTATCACCACCCGCATCTCGGACACGATGGTGTTCGGCCCCGTCCACGAAGTGCAGCCGCAAGGCGCTCCCACCGTCTGGGCCCCTCGGCAACCCGCCCAGATGACCCCCACCGATCGCAAACTGCAGCTCTACCTGCGGCGCGTGATGTACGAGTGCGATGCCTCAAAGACCGCCAAAACCGGAGAGCGCAAACGCGTGCTCAACGAAGGCCCGATGCTGAAACGCGCCTGACCTCCGTTCTCGACGCTGCCAGCGTCGAACCTCCGACACAAAAACAGACAAGCCCGCGCACCCGCGCGGGCTTGTCTGCGTTTCAACGCGAATCGGAAGCTCGATCAGGCGCTCTTCGCCGGAATCGGGTCGCCTGCCGGAGCCGCCTCTTCAGCAGCCGGAGCATCCTTCTTCTGCGGAACCGAACCCTCTTCCATCGGCTTCAGCGAAGGAAGGTCGCCACCGGCCGGAGTTTCCGGAACCGGGCGGGCCGTGCTCTGCTCGTAGGTGCTGGTGGGCGAGCCACCCGCCGGCGAGGTCTGCTCCGGAATGCCGTTCTGGGGAGTCTCCGAGCCGGACGGTCCGCAGTTGTTGCAGACCTGTCCGCCGCACTCCTGCACCGGCACCATCCGGCACACTTCGTAAGCCACCTGCCGCGGGGTGCACTTGGCAACCATGCGGGTGTAGGTCACCGGTTCCTGGCGGGTGACGCACTTCGCAACCTTGCGGGTCACCTGGAAAGGCACCTGCTTCGCGACACAGTACGGGACTTTCTGGGTCTGGACTTCCGTCACCATCTGGCACGTATGGACCGGCACCTTGCGGGTCATCTGCTCGGTCACCATCCGGCACACCTGGTAAGGAATCCGCTGCGTCACCGTGCGGCACGTCATCCGGCAGACGCGATGCGGAATCGTCTCCGTCACCTGGCGGGCGACCGTCCGGCACACCTGCACCGGGCAGTTCTCCACGATCTGCTGCGGCACAACCCGACACACCTGCACCGGGCAGCTCTGACGAACCACCTGCGGCTGGTAGGTGGTGCAGGGAATCTGCTGGGCGACGATCTGCGGACACCACTGCCGACGACAGGTCGTGAAGCCCGGAGCCTGCACCATGCACATCCGCGGCACGCCGCAGGCGTCGATCGTGCAACGCGGCACCATCGGGCCCGGGTGGTAATACTGCTGCTGCACCCACCGACCGCAGTCGCGCTGCACCGTGCGGTACGTCGTCACCGGCTGCATCACGGTGTAGCAACGCTCCTGGTTGATCGTTTCCGTCACCTGGCGGTAAACGGTCCGGCACACCTGGCGATTGATCGTTTCCGTCACCGGCTCATACACCGTCCGGCACACCTGCTGGTTGACCGTCTCCCACACCGGCTCCTGCACCTGGTAGTTGCATTCGCGGTACTGCGTTTCGGTCACCGGCCGCTGGACGCAATACGTCTCATCGCGGTAGGTCGTCTGCGTCACCGGACGGCACGTCTGGTACTGCACGTCGCGGTACGCCGTCTCGTACTCCGTCCGGTAGCACGTCTCGGCCACATCTTCGTACACGGTGTCAGCCACCGTCTTCATGCACGTCACCTGCTCGGGGACATAGCACGTTTCATACACCGTGCGGTACTGGGTTTCCCGCTCGATCTTGCACGCGGTGTAGCACGCCGTCGGCTGACACGATGTCACCGGACAGCAGCTGTAATTGGCCGCGCCGCAACAATATGCGGCCTGGGCCTGGGAAGCGGCTGAGCAGACCAATGCTGCAGCCAGTGCGAGTACGCGATTCATCGAAAAGTCTCCTGAGACCAGGTGCCTCAATGCGGCTACTTCGTGCGCGTCCCGTCGCAGTCAGCTCGTGAGAGATGATCCTGCCACGGAAGTCCGCGCCATTCAAATCAAAACGGACGGTGAATCCGGAAAAACCGCTCCGTCGCCACGATGGCGCCCGGCACATCCTTCTGAGACACCCCAAGTGGCAACCCCGACGCAAATTCGCAGGTCACCGCATTCAACCTAGCGTGGCGATGCGACGACGCGGCCCGTGTCAAACTCGGAAGCGATTTGCAGGCGTTGATTTCCGGCAGCATCTCGCAGGGCCGGCAGAGTTTTCCCAGACCTCGGCCATACATCCGTTGCAGAGCGCATCCTTGCCATGCGCGACACCGCACGTTGAACTTTCCTTCACGGGTCGGCCAGTTGGACTCAAGTCCACGCTCGTTCGTCGCACTGAGGAACCATGTCGGATTTCGCCCTCGAAGTCATTCTCTACGCCGGACTCCTGCTGGCGGCACTCGGCATCGTCTGGCTGCTCGTCACGGCCTTTCGCCGGAGCGCGAAACGCGGACTGGCCGTCACGCTCATTCCTCCGCTCGCCCTCTGGCACGTCTGGAACGCCTGGCCGAAAACCCGCGGCCCGGCCCTGCTCACCGTGATCGGACTCTCGGCCGCGCTCTTCCCCATGGCTTACACACGGTTGAAACCGATCGATCTTGGAGAACGAGTCCGGATCGTCGACGGTGAAAAGCACGTCACCCTCACCGGCTGGGATCGTCCGAACTACGCCGCGATCGCGCAGCATCCCGATTGCGTCGTCCTGCAGATGGCCAATCCCGACGTCGATGACAAGGCGCTCCACCACGTTGCGAAACTCGAGTCACTGAAAGAACTCGATCTCGATGGAACCGCGATTTCTGATCGCGGACTCAAAGACCTGTCGTCCCTTGTGAAGCTGGAACGGCTGCGCATCTCACGCACGAAGATCAGCGACACCGGCTTTCGGGAGTCCATCGCGACGCTCCCGGCCCTGAAACAGCTCTGGTGCCCGGAAACGGAGATCTCGAAGGCGGCGCTCAATGAATGGAAGGCCGCCGGAGAAGGGCGAAGGTTCATCGGTGGCCGCGATGCCGCTCCCGCTGTGGACGCGTCGGCCCCAACTCCGGACGCCTCGAGTCCCCCCGCAGAAGCCACCAGTTCGAGTATGTGACGCGACCCTCCGACCCGCACTCACGGACATCCTCCCATGCCTCTGACCCTCGACGTCTCCGCCACGACGAAAACCAAGGGCAACGCCGCCTGGTTCGCCACCGCCTGCGACCTCGCCTATCTCCCCGAAACCGAAGGCGTCCCGAAATTCAGGGAACTGCTCAACGTCGATGCGAAGCTCGTGAGCGTCGACAACACCCAGTGCTATGTGTGCACATCTCCCACGGCCATCGTCTGCGCCTTCCGCGGATCGGAATGTCCGAACTCGCTCGATGGATTCAAGGACTGGCTCCTGACCAACGCCCGTAACTTCCTCGTCTTGCCGGAGGGCAGGGCAGGGACCGACTTCGCCGCCGCAGGCGTCGGCGCGCGATTCCACCGCGGCTTCATCGAAGCGCTCGGCGAAATCTGGGATCCCTTCTTCAAGGCCGTCGATGCGGAGTTCAGCAAACAGGAACGACCTGTCTTCGTCACGGGCCACAGCCTCGGCGGCGGACTCGCCGTCCTCGCCGCCTGGCGGCTCCAGCGCCAGATGATCCCTGTCCAGCAGGTCTACACCTTCGGCGCGCCGATGACCGGCAACACTGCCGCCGCCGAAGCCTTCGCGAAAGAGTTTCCCAACCGAATCTACCGCTTTGTCGACTATCGCGACATGGTCCCGAAACTCCCGACCGTCAGCCTCCTGAGCAACGAGTACGGACACTGCCTGACCGAAGTCCTCCTCGGAGACGATGCGGCCGCAGACGGCGCGCAGGGAACTCTCGGCTCGATCGCCTCCCGGACTACCGACCAGGTCCTGTCACTCACGATCATGGACGAAATCTGGAACCACCTGCAGTCCGGCATCTCGGCCCACCTGATGGGCAGCTATCTCAAGGAGATCGACTCGCAGGCCTGACGCGGTCGTCATCTCGCTCCACTTTGCGCGCAACTCCCCGCGTAGGGTGGAGGAAACATGAATCCGATCGCCGCAGACACCGTCACACGCCAAACCGTCGCCGGCCAGCGTACTCCCGCGTTCCAGGCCTCTAGCCCGAGGCGCAACGCCGTTGGACCTTGCGGGCGCCACGTGGCGCCCGCATGGGCCGCGCGCATCCCAGTCCGGAATCACCCGGGGAGGAAGGGCAACAACAACGCACCGCCCCCCGACCCCGTCATCCTTGGGGTCCATGGAATCCTTGCCCCGGAAACGCAGGTTTGACGACGATCCCGATGGGCAAGAACCCCGCATTCCCGGTGAATCCACATCGCCGGGTCGTCGAGCCGGAACTTGCCTGTACAATGGGTCGACCGCGTCACAACACGGGGTCCGCACCCCATCCGCCTCGGAGAATCGTCCTCCGGGCATCTTCTTCCTTCGCCAGTCACCCTCGTCCGCCGATGTCGTCCGACCTTCCCACGCTGCCCGACGTCCCGTGCCCCGTTCCCGCCACCCCGGAACCGGCCGCGGCCGCTGAGGCGCCCGCCGAACCGAAAACCTACGACGGCCCGCCGCCCGACGAAACGGCCATGATCGAGGCGCTCAAGGAAGTCATCGACCCCGAACTGATGATCAACATCGTCGACCTCGGCCTGGTCTACACCATCACGCTCGATGAGCGCCAGGTGCACGTCGACATGACCCTCACCAGCCCCGCCTGCCCGGCCGGACCGCAGATCGTCCAGCAGTCCAAGATGGCGCTCGAACGACTCGGCGGCATCGAGAAGGCGAATATCCGGCTCGTCATGAGCCCCCCCTGGTCCCCCGCGCGGATGACCGACGAAGCCCGCGACATCCTCGGCATCTTCTGAAAGCGGGCATCCTGAATGTACGTCCCTGACCTCACGCCCTACGCGGAATACGACCGGCCCAACCACCGCATCTTCCACGTCGGCTGGATCGAAAAAAACGAGCCCTTCGAGACCGAGGAACCGCCTGAAGGCGTCATCGAAATGCTGAAGCGGCAGCTGCCGTTTCGAGTCCTCCGCACCCGCGGCTGGTTCAAGTGCCGTATGTGCCGCCGCGGAGAATACCTGCAGTTGGACGAGTACAAACAGACGCTGGGCGGCGCGGAGATCTGGATCGAAAATGGTCAGGTCACCTACGCCTGCCCGGACATGATCATCCACTACATCGAAGACCATCACTACAAGCCCCCGGCCGCGTTCTACACGGCCCTCAAGATCGTCGACAGAAAAGGCCGGCGGCCCAAGGTTCCGAAAAAGAACTCGGACCTGACGTCGTGAGCCCCCCGTCGAGCCCTTCGCCGCGCGACCTTCGCGGACGCCGCGTGACCGTGATGGGCCTCGGCGCCTTCGGCGGCGGAGAAGGGGTCGTCCGCTTCCTCTGTGAACGCGGAGCGCGCGTCACCGTCACTGACCTCAAATCCGAGGTCGACCTCGCCGCGACGCTGGCGAGGCTTGATGGCTGTCCCATCGAGTCGCTCCACCTCGGCGGACATCGGGAAGAAGACTTTCGCGATGCCGACCTCGTCGTCGTGAATCCCGCAGTCCCGCGACCCAACCGCTTCCTCGAAATGGCCAGCGCGGCGGGCGTGGAACTGACCAGCGAGATGAACCTGTTCATCGAGCACAACCGGGCCGCGGTCGCTGCGGTGACCGGGAGTATCGGCAAGTCCACGACGACGGCGCTCCTCGAACGCATGCTCGCCGCCGCCGGCATGACAACCCGGCTCGGAGGAAACATTGGTCGCAGTCTCCTCTCCGAAGTCGAGGAGATTCGCCCGCAGGACCTCGTCGTCCTCGAACTGAGCAGCTTCCAGCTCGCCGACCTCGACCGGATCCGGTTTCGGCCGGACGTCGCCGTCGTGACGAACCTTCGCCCCAATCATCTCGACTGGCATCGCGACCTCGACGACTACCGCTGTGCCAAGCAGACAGTCCTGCGCTGGCAGCGGGTCGACGATCTTGCGGTCCTGAACGCGGACGACGCCGACGTGTCGCGCTGGTCGACGCGGGGAGCGGTCCACTGGTTCGGAACTCATCAGGTCGCCGCCGAACTGCCGGCGGAAGATTTCGCGGAAGACGACTTCGACGTCGAGTCCCCCCTCCCATCGGACTCCGAGCCGGCGCGCGAAGGCTGCTTCGTCCACGACATGACGCTCGTCACGTCGCGGTTCTCAATCGATCTTCGGGACGGCTTCGCGCTGCCAGGCCGGCATCACGCGCGGAACGCCGCCGCCGCCTGCGCCGCGGCAATGGCAATGGGCGCCGGCGACACGGCGATCCGCGCGGCCCTGCGCGATTTCCAGGGACTGCCGCACCGGCTTCAGCCCTTGGGAACCTTTCACGGCCGACGCTTCTTCGACGACAGCAAAGCCACGACCCCCGAAGCGGCGATGGCCGCGCTGGAGGCGTTCGAAGAACCCGTCGTGCTGCTCGCCGGCGGCTACGACAAACACGTCGACCTGGGCCCGTTCTCCGAGGCGATCGCGCACAAGGTGAAGTCGGTCGTGCTCATGGGACAAACCGCGTCCGAGCTCGAACGACGAATCCGCGAATGCCTGGAAACAGGGAAGGGGGGCCGACTGCGACGCGACAGAATTAACGTGGCGGCAGACTTCGACTCGGCCTGCGCCACGGCCTTCGCGGAGTCGTCCCCGGGGGACGCCGTTGTGCTTTCCCCGGGATGCGCAAGCTACGGCTGGTTTAACAATTACGTGGAACGGGGAGAGGCGTTCGCGCAGGCCGTCTCCCGCTGGGCCGCTGGCTGATGGCCGCGGGAGTCTGCCCATTGCCCCGTTTCCCCAATCGCGGAAGTGCGCAGCGGCGCGTCCCACTCTGCGCAATTCGGCCGGTTCCAGCTGTGCACGGCCGCATTTCCGCGTAAACTCAAAGGGTGTGGAAAGTTGCCGCGCAGCCGCCTGAAATGACCGTCTCTGCTCAACGGTCATTCGAGGAGCAGGTAGGCGATGGGCAGGACGCCAGCTTTGGCCAACTTCTGATCAACTCCTGCCTTCTGCATTGCCGGCCAGCCTGGCCGACAATGTCCCGCCTCAAGGACACGACATCGAACCATGCGCCCTTCGCTGTCTGTGATTGCCGCATTCCTCGCCCTCGCCCCGGTCGCTCTGTCGGCGGCCGACAAGCCCATCGACTTCAACCGCGACGTCCGGCCGATCCTCAGTGACAAGTGCTTCCACTGTCACGGCCCCGATGCCCATTCGCGTGAGGCCGAGCTGCGACTCGACGTCGAAGCGGACGCCAAGCGCGACCGCGACGGCTCGTTCGTTATCAATTCCGCGAAGCCCGAAGCCAGTCTTTTGATCGAGCGGATCGTCAGCACGGACGACGACCGGATGCCCCCGCCGGAGCTCGACAAGCAGCTCACCCCAGCCGAAATCGCCATTCTCAAACGATGGGTCGCCGAGGGGGCGGTCTACAAACAGGCCTGGGCCTACGAGAAGCCAGCGCGACATGAAGCCCCCGCGGTGAAGGACCAGGCGTGGTCGACCCACTGGATCGATCGTTTCGTTCTGGCCCGGCTTGAAGAAGAAGGACTCACTCCAGCACCCGACACCGATCGGGTCACGCTGATCCGCCGACTCACATTCGATCTCACCGGGCTCCCGCCGACGCCGGCGGAGGTCGAGGCCTTCGTGAACGACCCGGCGTACGATGCGCTTGAGAAACTTGTCGATCGCCTGCTCGCGTCGGACGAGTGCGGCGAGCGACTCGCTGCCTACTGGCTCGACCTTGTTCGCTTCGCCGACACCGTCGGCTACCACGGCGATCAGGACCACAATGCGTCGCTCTACCGCGACTACGTGATCGATGCCTTCATCGCCAACATGCCGTTCGACCGGTTCTCTCGCGAGCAGCTTGCCGGCGACTACCTCGACAATCAGACCGACGACCAGAAGATCGCGACCGCCTATAACCGGCTGCTGCAGACGACGCACGAAGGAGGCCTGCAGGCCAAAGAGTATCTGGCGGTCTATGGCGCTGATCGAGTGAGGAACATCTCCGGTGTCTGGTTCGGCGCGACGATCGGATGCGCCCAGTGCCACGACCACAAGTTCGATCCGTACACCGCGAAAGACTTCTACTCCCTGCAGGCGTTCTTCGCCGACATCGACGACGAGCGGCACTTCAAGGAGGGAACCAACACGCTCCCCGCCCGTCGCGCGCCGGAGATTCCCTTGCTTTCGCGCCGCGAAAGGCAGGCGCTCAACAAGCTCGAATCACAGCAGCGCAAGATTGTCGAACAGCTCGCCCGGCTCGGTCCTTCGCCGAAGGAACTCGCCGAGAAAGCAGCCCAGGAAGTCATCGCCGGTTCCGAAAAGACCTCGCCCGCTTCGGCCGAAGGGCAGGCCGCGGAAGATCCTGAAACGGCCGCGAAACGCGCCGCTCTCGACAGGCAACTCGCCCGGCTCGAGAAGTCGATCAAGAGGCTCAACGATTCCACCCGGACGGTGATGATCACGCTGCACAAAGAGCCGCGGATCACCAGGCTCCTCCCGCGCGGCAACTGGCTCGACGATTCGGGCCCCGAGACCCCGCCGGCGATTCCCGAGTTCATGGGAACGATTGGTTCCGAAAACCACCGTCCGACACGCCTCGATCTCGTCAACTGGCTGTTCGACGCGGAGAAAGGGAATGGCCTTCTCACCGCGCGCGTCTTCTCGAACCGGTTCTGGTATCTCGCATTCGGCGACGGCCTCAGTCGGTCGCTCGAAGACTTCGGAGGACAAGGGGAGCCTCCAAGCCACCCGGAACTTCTCGACCGCCTGGCTTTTGAGTTCGTCGAGAGCGGCTGGGATGTCCGCCACATGCTGAAGCTCATGGTGATGAGCCGGACCTACCGGCAGTCATCGCGAGCCTCAAAGGAACTGCTCCAACGCGACCCCGAAAACCGGCTGCTGGCTCGACAGGCGCGGTTCCGCATTCCGGCAGAAGCCGTCCGCGACACCGCCCTCGACCTCAGCGGCCTTCTCGTCCAGAAAGTCGGCGGCCCCAGCGTGAAGCCCTATCAGCCGGCCGGCTATTACCGTCACCTGAACTTCCCAACCCGCGAATACAAATCGGACACGGAGACTGCAAAGCAGTGGCGACGCGGCGTCTATGTCCACTGGCAGCGCCAGTTCCTGCACCCGATGATGAAGGCCTTCGATGCGCCGACGCGGGAAGAGTGCACGGTCAAACGTCCTCGCTCCAATACGCCAATCGCTTCACTCGTGCTCCTGAACGACCCCACGTTCGTCGAAGCCGCCCGCGCCTTCGCTGTCCGCATCATGAAGCAGGGAGGCTCGACTCCCGACGAACGGATCGCGTTCGCGTTCCGCCTGGCAACCTCCCGACATCCCGATGATGTCGAGGCGAAGCTTCTCCGCGACCTCTTCGCGACCTCACTGAAAGAAGCCCAGGCCGATCCCGATCGCGCTGAGGAAATCCTGGCGGTCGGCCTCGCGAAGCGGCCCGGGAACATGGATGAGGTTGAAGAAGCGGCCTGGACGACAGTCGCCCGGGCGATCCTGAATCTTGGTGAGACGTACCAGAGAAACTAGCTCCCGTTCGACGGCGTCGCCGGCGCCATGTCGAATCACCAGCACTGCGAGTCGCGTGAACGAACCATGAGCCTCTTCAATTCCGCCCTTGCCCGCCGTCAGTTCCTGTCGACCACCGGCGTCGGCTTCGGAGCCGCCGCCCTCTCGAGCCTCATCGCCCGCGACTCCCAGGCCCATGCGCCAGGCCGGTCCGGCCTCCCGCATTTCCCCGCGACGATCAAGCGGGTGATCTACCTGTATATGTCCGGCGGGCCATCGCAGTTCGAATCGTTCGACTACAAGCCCGAGATGGAACGCCTCGACGGGCAGCCAATGCCCGAGTCGTTCACCAAAGGACAGCCCATCGCCCAGCTTCAGGGGAAGGAGCTGAAAGTCCAGGGCCCGATGACGAAGTTCAAACAGTACGGCGAATCGGGCCAGTGGGTCAGCGACTTCTTCCCCTGGCAGCAGAAGCTCGCGGACGACATCTGCGTCATCCGCTCGATGCACACCGACCAGATCAATCACGACCCGGCCAACACCTTCATCAACACGGGCACCGCCATCAGCGGACGCCCCTCGATGGGGGCGTGGATCAATTACGGACTCGGCTCCGAGTGCGAGGACCTCCCCGGCTTCGTTGTCATGACGAGCGTCGGCGGCCGCAATCCCCAGCCGATCGCCGCCCGGCAGTGGGACGCTGGCTTTCTCCCCAGCCGGTTTTCGGGAGTCGAGTTCAACTCCGCCGGCGACCCGGTCCACTACATCTCCAATCCCCCCGGCGTGACGAACGCCCAGCAGCGGCGTCTCGTCGATGCCGTCAACGCGCTCGACCGCCGCCGCAATGAGACAGTGACCAATCCCGAGCTCGAAACCCGCATCGCCAACTACGAAACGGCCTTCCGGATGCAGGCATCGGTCCCCGAGCTGATGGACATGTCCGGGGAGCCGCAGCACATCCTCGACATGTACGGCTGCAAGCCGGGCGACGGATCGTTCGCCTCGAACTGCCTCCTCGCCCGCAAGCTGGCCGAGCGCGGAGTCCGGTTCATCCAGCTCTATCACCGCGGGTGGGACCATCACGACGGCATCGAGAAGTACATGGACATCTGCTGCCGACTGACCGACCAGCCAACCTACGCACTGATCCACGACCTCAAGCAGCGCGGCATGCTCGATGACACCCTCGTCATCTGGGGCGGCGAATTCGGTCGAACCCCGATGTCGCAAACAAGCAAAGGCGCCCCCGGCCGGGATCACCACATGCGCTGCTTCACCAGCTGGATGGCGGGGGGCGGCATCAAGGGCGGGCTCAGCTACGGGCAGTCCGACATCCTCGGCTACTTCCCCGCCGAGAACCCCGTCCACGTCCGCGACATGCACGCCACAATGCTGCACATGTTCGGCATAGACCACGAGCGGTTCACGATCAAGCACCAGGGTCTCGACCTGAAACTCACCGGTGTCGAAAAAGCCCACGTCCTGAAAGACATCATGGCTTGAACAGCTCGATCGGGACGTCGTTCGTCCGGTCCGGCCCCGGCGTGCTTCTCCCCCGCGCCCTGTAGTCCTCGAGCAGCTTCGTCAGCCGCATGACCACGTCCGGGTTCGCAGCCTCGACGTTGTGCTGTTCGCCAGGGTCGGTATCGAGGCGATAGAGCTGCGGCGATTCCGCATCGCCGCCCTTGCTCCACCCGCCGCTCCCCGCGCACAGGCACAGCTTCCACGATCCCTGCCGGATCGCGAAGCGACCCGAAATGCTGTGATGCACGACCGCTTCGTGCACCGGTGCAGTCGCTTTCCCAAGCAGGACGGGGAGGATGCTGACACTGTCCTCGCCCGCCTCAGGAGGGAGCGTCGCTCCGATCAGTTCGGCACACGTCGCCATCAGGTCACTGTGACAGATCAGCTGATCGGATCTCGAACCGGCCGCGATCCGTCCCGGCCAGCGGACAAAGAACGGCACGCGGTGACCTCCCTCCCAGATGTCCGCCTTGTAACCGCGGAACCCGGCGCTCGCGAAGTGGCCTGCCTGCTCAAGCTGGTTCGTCTTCGCTGCTGGTGAGCAGCCGTTGTCGGACGTGAAAACCACCAGCGTGCTGTCCGCCAGCCCGGCGTCATCGAGCGCTGTCAGCACCTGGCCGACGACGGCATCGGTCTGCATCACGAAGTCGGCGTAGCTCCCGAGCGGGCTCTTCCCCTGCCACTCCGGCGCCGGGACGATCGGCGTGTGGGGCGACGTCAGCGGCAGGTACAGGAAGAACGGCGTTCCGGCGCGACTGTCCGCGGCCCGGTCGTCGATGTACTGAACCGCCCGCGCGGCGAGCCGCGGGAGCATGTCCACAGGTTCGAGAGATTCAATCACGCGGTCGTTCTCGACCAGCGCCTTCATCGTGCGGGCGTTCGAGCACCCCCAGAACAGGTCGAACCCGCGCGTGGTCGGCCCGCCCACGATCTTCGATCCGACCGGCGGCGTGTTTTCGGCGGCCTTCGCTTTCTTCCCTCTCGCCGGTGAAGATCCGGCGTCAGCTGGACGCTCGGACAGGTAGCCCAGGTGCCACTTGCCCAGACAGGCGGTGGTGTATCCGTGTTGCTTGAGGAGCTGGGGAACGGTCAGCCGCTCCGACACGATCAGCGGCTCATCGTCTCCGCCATCAAGAACGCCCTGCTGCAGCCGCGTCCTCCAGGCATACCGCCCTGTGAGGAGGCCGTACCGTGTCGGAGTGCAGACGGCCGATCCGCTGTGGGAGTCGGTGAATGTCATCCCCTGCGACGCCAAGCGATCCAGGTGCGGAGTTGCGATCATCCCCCGCTCCGGGTTCAGGCACTGCACGTCCCCGTACCCGAGGTCGTCCGCGATGATGTAGATGATGTTCGGCTTCTCGGCCGCGATTGCGCGAGCGGCAATCGCCTGCAGCACAATGACAATCAGGGCGAGAAGGGACGCCGATGTTCTCGAGCGCACGGGCAGACTCCTCGAAGAGACCTGTTCGAGAATACCGACATCGCCCCGAGATGCGTTACTCAGCGGACGGTGGAAGGGCCCCGCCCGAGGGCGCCTTCCATCGGGCAACCGCCTCATCGACATCCACCGGCAGCACGACCACCGCCGGCCCCGGATGTGGGGACGCGATCGCCTCCCGGACCTGCTGGTTCACCTTCTCCAGCCGGCGTCGCACTTCTGCTTCACTTCCGATCCGCGGCAACTCTGCCAGCGTGCGTTCCAGTTCCCGGCGCGCCTCGAGGATTGGTGGCACGATCGAGAGACCCTCATCCTTCAGCTTCTGCCTGATCCACCAGTCATCATCGGGTGGATCATCGATCCCTGGAATCGGCTTGCCGGCGCCAGCGAGGTTGTCGAACTGGCCCGCGTCCATCGCCTCACGAATGCGGCGTTCGGCGAAGCTCTCCCAGCTCATGCCGGCAGGCTTGCGATTCGGCAGTGGCGGAGTCGTCGACATGCCTCGATCGTAAACCCACCCGTTCCACGTGCAACCCCCGCCGGAGTTCCGCCTTCAGTCGGCGCTCATGCAGCGAACACCATCACCTCGCGACAAACTCGCATTGCCCCCCGCCGCGCGATCGTGAACACTCACATCATGCCCGTCGTTCTCAAAGACTTCTCCTGGGACAGGATGATCGCCGCCGTGGACGCCGTTCGCGAACGCGCCCGCCGAGCTTCGGCCGCGCTCACTCAATCGTCCGTGCCCCACTCAATCATCGGCGGCCACGCGGTCGCCTCCTGGGTTGCCCGTGTCGATGCAGAGGCCGTCCGCAACACGGCCGACGTCGACCTGCTCATCCGCCGCGAAGATCTCGATCGCACAATCGCCGCGCTGAGCAGCGCCGGATTCGTCCACCACAATGTGAACGGGATCGACCTCTTTCTGGATGGACCGACCGGCTCGGTGCGGAGCGGAGTGCACGTCGTGTTCGCCCGGGAGAGAGTTTTCAGCGACTACCCGACGGAGACGCCGGATGTGACCGAGGCTGAACCGGGCCCGGAGTTCCCCGTGCCGACGCTCGAGGCCCTCGTCCGGATGAAGCTCACGTCATTTCGACTGAAGGACAAAGTCCACGTCCTCGACCTCATCGGGGTCGGCCTGGTCGATGAATCCTGGCTGAACCAACTGCCGCCGCCGCTGGTACCGCGACTGAAGGAACTTCTCGAATCGCCCGATCGAGAACGCACCCATTGAGCAGTGGCGTTCAACCCCGCCGCTCAAGGTTTCACGTGCAACGGCGCCTTGCCCCCGCGCCCCGCCCTCACTCAATCCGGCCCTTCACATACTTGTCGATCTTCATCCCTTCCTTCTGCCGTTCCTTGATTCTCCATTCGCCGTCCACGTGCTCCAGGACCCAGCGATGTTTGTACTTTCTCTCCCGATCCCATCGTTTGGCCCGGAGCGTGTAGACATACGCCTTCGCTCCCTTGATTTCCGTGCGAACGAACTCGTCCCGGTTGTCGGGTGCGAAGTCGTCGCTGCCAATCGTCATGTCCGAAAACTTCGCACCGGTCGTCAGTCGTTCCCAGAGAGCCTTCTTGAACTTCTTGCAGTCCCGCCAGGCATCAGACTCGAAGCCACTGAATTCGCGGGGAAGATCGGGATCATCCATCTCCTTGAAGACAGACTGCACCAGCTTCCAGTTCTCCTCCCAGAACTCTTCGAGCGTCTGCTCAGGCGTCCGCGTCGGCAGGATGGTGGGGGGTTTGCTCCGCTTCTTCTTCTCAGGAGGCTGGTAGTTGATTGCCGTCCGGCTGCTCGCGTTGAACGGCTCGAATTCGAGAGGTCCGACATCCGGGTTCAACTTGCAGTCGACGCAACACCACTTGAGCAGGTCCCACAGCGACCCGTCGACCACCGAGACGGACTCTTCCTCCCGTGGCAACACATACAGCCGACCGGGCCGCTTGGGGTGAAAGCAGAACTCGTCACCGTCCAGCGTGTCCGCAAACCGGATGCACTCCCCCGCCCGCTTCGGGGACAGCTTCCGCTCGCCCCAGAACCAGTACGCATCGATCCGGTCCCGCCACTCCTGAAGTGAGTTAGCGATCTCCCACGGCGGAAAGACCCTGACGAAAACGGAGAGCGCCCCCTCGCCGAACCGCGTGATGTATTCGCGATAGCCCTCGGGAAATGTGACGCCCAGAACCCGCTCGGCCTCGTCGACATCCGCGACCGAAACCTCCTGCAGCGGTTTCCCTTCAACAACAGAAATCTCGTCGATCGTCATCGTTCACCCCCGCCTACGATTGAGCCGGGTCGCCTGCGACCCGCCGCTCACTGTATCGAGTGCAACAGTCGAATCCTCTCAACCATCGGTGGGTCCCTCGGCGACAGGTCCCAGGCCCAACGGCTATCGAGCAGGACAAGATCGTTCGGCCGATACTCGTACTCGTCCACGACCTCGAGGCGCCCGCCTGCGATCAGCCGACCCGCTTCACCGCGATGCGACGCCTCTGCGTGCGGCCCCACGTCACGCCCTCAACTCAAGGAGCCGGCTCGGTCAGGAGTTCTTCGATGTGCTTCCGCATCTGGGCTTCGCCCGTCTGCCCCTGCCAGTTCAGCTCGCCCGTCCAGTAGAAGCGGAGCCGTCCGGCCTTGTCGACGAGGTACACGCTTGGCCACATCGAGTTGCCCCACGCATCCCAGTTCTTCGAGTCCACGTCGATGAGCACCGGGAACTCGAACTTCTCCTCGGCCGCCTTCCTCTTCACAGCCTCGATGTCCCGTTCGGCCTTGGTCTCGGGAGTGTGAATCCCGACGATCACCAGATCCTGCCCCCGGTATCGCGACTGCCAGTCGAGGTAGGCGGGGTAGTTGTGAATGCAGTTGATGCACCCGAACGCATAGAAATGGACGGCCACGACCTTGCCGCGGAGGCTGCTGGAGGCGAGTCCCTCACTGTTGGCCCACTGGCCTGAGTCGATGAGGTCAGGGACCCGGAAGGCGGGCCGGCCCAGGCGGGTCACATCGAAGGCCTCCCCCAGCATCCTCGTCCAGCCGTCGCGCTGGGCCTGGGTCAGGCGGTCGAGCACCTTCCGCTGCTCGCCGATCTTGAGCGTTCGCAGCCGGCCCTCAAGCTGCTTTTGCGGCGTCTTCTCCTCTTTGGCCTTGGCCGCCGCGCGCTGCAGGCTCTCCCGGGTTTCCGAAACAATGGCCCGGATCTTCTCCTTCTGGCTGTCGGTCAGCTTGAGGACCGGCTCCATCTCCGGCTGCAGAAACGAGTCGGTCCCCAGCCGGCGCAGTTCGACTTCCCGCAGCCGTGTCTCCTGACGCTCGTCGAGAACCTCTTTCAGCTCCTCCCGTGCTTCGGCCACCAGGGCCGCGAACGTCGGCCGGCTGACCTCCGGCTTCTGGTTGCGCAGCGGGAAGAACCGCAGGTCCCAGCCATCGCGCATCGTCGTGAATCGTGACTGCTGCTCGGCCGAGAGCTTGAGTTCCTCGACGACCGCCGGCTCGTGCAGCAGCACCCAGAAGGCCTCGATGCGCGGATCGGGCTCGTCGGAGAAAACGGGACCAGCGAGAGCGACCAGCAGAACAGCCGCGAAAGTGCAGCAGGGCAGTCTCATGAATCGCCTTCCGGAACCAGAGCTACAACCCGCGACCAGGCCGGGCACGACCAGGCCGCCGCAAGCGACGTCGCCCTTCACGGTATCCGAGAGCATGATGAATGGAACAGGGTCCCGCGGCGTTGAGCCCCGACTGGGCGACGCACCGCCGCCGACTGGCCCCCGTTCCGATGGGTGCCTTGTCTCCTGTTCAGCCTCAATCCCGTTTCACGTGCAACAGCCTGACCCGCTCGACGACCGGCTTGTCGGTCGTCGGCAGTTCCCACGCCGGGCGGCTGTCGAGCAGGACCAGATCACTGGGCCGGTAATCGAACTCGGCGACGACCTCCAGCCGGCCCGCCGCGATGAGCCGGTCGGCTTCGGCCTGGTCCGCATGCGGACCGACGACGACATACAGCGGCACCTCGGTCTGGTTCGGCCCCACCCGGGTCATGTCGAAATCGGCGGCCGCGAGCGTCAGGTATCCGACCGGGCTGTCGCGCTGCCCCGCCGCGAGGTGGAAGTACAGGCCGGGCTCGGCGAGGACATAGAGCGCGCACCGGACGCCTTCGACCTCGCGGGGCAGGGATTCAGTCCGTAAGCGGGCCACGATTTCTGCGGACACCGACTGCAGCCCACTTCGATTCTCCCACGCCGGGTAGGGGCCCCGGACCGATCCTGTGAACGCCGCGTAGGCTCCCACCATGACGACGAACGCCGCGAAGAAGACTCCCAGTCTCTTCCAGCGACCTTGCGGTGGCGCCGGATCAGGGGACGGGCCGTTCAGCGTCGAGGCGTTCCAGTCGGCCGGAAGGAGCCATGTCGCCATCAGGCAGGCGAGCCCGAGAATCACACCGAAGATCCACGTCAGGCCAAGCCGCGGGTAGGGCGTGTACAACGGCACGGCGACAGTCAGTCCGATCAGCCAGGCCGCCGCCAGCCAGAGGCTCAGCTCGCGCAGGCGTGATCGCGCCGTCACGTTCGCAGAGACCGGGTCTCCCTCCGCTCGCCCATCGCTTCGCGCCTCTGCCGACAACCGACGCCACTCAAACGCGATCAACTGGCTGGAAAGGATGACCGTCGCGAAGAGCAGGGCGGGAAACGGGGAGAGCTTGGTCAGCAGGCGGTTGTCGTGGGCGAGAGCGGCCACCTGCCGCACAGCGTTCGGCCACCACTGCCCCAGTCCCGTGAAGTACCCCGCATGGTTCTTCGCCACGGCCGAATAGCCGCCGTACTTCTGCAACTCCCACAGCCACGGCGCCCAGAGCAGAAACGCGATGCCCGCGGTGAGCCCCCACCGACCCAGGCACACGCCGGCAGCGCCGAACACCGTCCCCGATTTCGGCGCGTCGGCGAGCGGCGGGCCTGAGCCCGCTGATGACTTCACGCGTTTTTTGGACCGCGATGGTGACGGCTGAGGATCAGGGGGCTGACGCCCGCTCGCCACTATCGCGCCCGCGCCCCCGAACACGATCCACCCCGCCGTCCCCGCCCCGGTGATCGCCAGCGTGAGCCAGCCGTTGTACTTGGTCCACCACGCCAGGGACGCCAGCACCCCGGCCGCGACGATGTTCCCGGCCCCTCCCGACTGGACCGCTCGCCACCCCGCCCACACCCCCGCGGTCATCCACAACCCGAGCATCGCGTCCGTCAGCGCCGCACGGCTGTACGCGATGTGGAACTCGTTGAAGGCTAACAGCACCATCGCCGCCATCGCCGCGGGTGGCCCCCACCACGCGCGAACCATCCCCCAGACCACCAGCAACGTCAGCGACCCGCTGACGACATTCACCCACATCACCCCCTGCGGCCCGCCGAAAATCGCCGCCCACTCCAGGCAGAACGGCAACAGCGGCGGGGCATACAGATGCTGGAACGGGTACCGCCCGTCCGGCGTGTAAAGGTTCGACGCGTACACTCCCTCGTCGAAATGTTCGACCGCCATCCGCGCGGGAACCGCCGCGCGCAGTCCGAAGCCGGCCGCGAAGACGGCGACGACGAGAGCAATTTCGAGACGGGTCGGGCGCGGGCTCATGACATGCCAGTTTAGGACCGCCCCGAATGCAAAGCACCCCGGCTGCTCCGCAGCAGCCGGGGTGCTTGAACACTGTCGCCCTACTTCTGTTCCGGCCACGCGCCCGTCTGAATCGCCCCGCCCCCTCCACTCGGAATGAGCTGGGCGCCAAGTTCGCGAAGCCTGGCCACCGCCTGCGCATCCGCGGCCATCAGGAGCGCAGTGTCCCAGCCATCGGCCTCGCGACAGGTGGGCGCGATCACCGCCACCGCCCGCCACCGCGGCTCCGCCGGCCGGCCGGTCAGCGTTGAGAGCAGGTGCTTGTTAGCACCGCTGCCGCCGCGAGGATACACGCCGCTTGTGGAGAGCGCCTGGTCCCGGAGAGTCAGGCGGGGCGTCGCCCACGCGCCCGCGTCCGGATCCAGCCCCACCTCCCACGCCCCGGACGACCGCAGTTCCCCTCCGATCTCGATGAGGAATTCCTTCAGGCCCGCCGTCCGCAGCAGGTCATACACCCGGTCGACCGCGTGGCCCTGCAGCAGCGAACCGAGATCGATCTGCACACGAGGATCCCGTTTCTGCAGCGAGGGGACCATCTCCTCCACGGCCAGTTTCTGCCATCCGATCGACTCGAGCAACGTTCGGATCGTCTCATTCGAAGGCGGCTCGGCCTTTGGCCCCGAAGGACCGTTGCCCCACGCATCCACCAACGGACCGACGGTGATGTCGAACGCGCCGCTGGTCGCCTCGCTCAGCTCGAGGCCCTGGGACACCAGCGAGGCGAGTTCCTTCGAGCACTCGATTTCGAGCGTCGTCTCGCTGCTGTTGAACTGCGACGTTTCCGACCCGGGACGCCAATGGGACAGAGTCGCTTCGATCCGTTCGAGCTCAGCGGTCACCTGATCCTGAAGCGTCGCCGTCCCCCCCAGCGGATCGCGGATCTTGATCGTCCAGCTCGTCCCGAACGCCCGCCCGGTGAGCGTCGAAGGACCAGCCACGCGGGGCACGGCGCCGCCGTCGGAGCCTGCCTCCACCGGCCACCACATCCATGCGGCGGCAATCCCCACCGTGGCCATCGCCAGCAGGTCCCGAACCGACCAGCGGTCGGCCGTGCCGTGTGACCGGACGAACTTCAGCAGCGCCCCCGTCGGGCAGCCGAACCGGCAGTAGGCCTGCGGAACGAAGAGCGCAGCCACCAGCCCGGCGAGGCCGACCAGCATCGACACGGCGGCCGCGGGGCCGAGAACCCACGCGTCGAATGGCTCGAGCCAGGTGAGGTTGAACTGCGGTCGAACCAGGGCCAGCACGAACGCAGCGATCAGGAGGAGCCAGGGCAGGAGTCCCAGCGCCCGATTCAGTAGCCGCGGCAGCCGGATGTGCAGCCGCCGATTTCGCCCGAGCCATTCCTGGACCGCGCCATGCGGACAGAGTGAGTGACAGTAGACCTGGCGCTTGGCTGACCACGGAACGACCAGCGCCACGGCAACGAGCGCCACGAGGCCCGGCGCCGTCGACCACGACGCCCCGTTTCTCGACCAGCCGGCAAGCAGGGACATCGAGAGCATGTCACCCAGCCACAGTCCGAAAGCAGCCACCAGGACGAGCTGCCAGATTTCCCGCACCCGACGCCCTCCCAGCATCGGAACAAACGTGATCGCCAGACCACCAGTCACGATCCCCAGCAGCCCAAGGTCACGCAGCTTCCAGGTCGCGCCGATGGCCTTGGGCGTCGCCTGTTCGACTTCCGATTGCAGACGACGGCGAACCCCTTCGGCCAGTCCAAAACTTGTCTGCGTTGCTCCGGACACCCCTTCGATGCCCGAGGTGTTGAAGTCGATGCGAGTCCAGTCGTCGATCGATTTGCCGGCAAGTCCATCGAGGAAACCCTCGTCATCGCGGACGCGATCGACGTATTCAGGGGTGTCGTAGCTGCTGCGCAGACGCACCGCGGTGACACGCTTGCGCGATGAGTCCACCGCGACGAGCGCCTCAGTCGGTCCGCTGTATCCCCGGACGGTTTCCGCCGCCGGCGATGTCCGCAGCAGATAGCCCAGCGTGGCGTCTTCTGGCCCCCGCACTTCCACCCAGCCCGCGCGGCCCGCATCAGACTTCAGGTTCGTGGCGGTCGGAAAAACCTCCTGCGCTTCGGCCAGTGTGATCGAATCCGGAAACCGCAGTGAGGTCGCATGCCCCGCCAGCCGTGCTTCGAGCGACTCCGCCATTGCCAGACTGGTCAGCGTCGACCCGCTGACCGCTTCGATGGCAGGCCGCTGGCCACTGGCAGGGTTCCACCCCCGGAACTGGGTCCAGTAGGTCGAGGCATTCCTCACCTGCTCGACATGCTCGGCCGTGTCGCGACTCCACAGCAGACTGACGCCCGTGATGCCGCCGTTGGGGTCGAGACCGACGAGCAGGTTGCTTGGACCGGAGTAACCGACGAGATGATCGGACTGGGGGGACGTCGTCAGGACGACTCCCAGTTCTACTCCAGCCGAATCGAGGACCTTCCAGCCGTTGAGGATCGGCACATGGGGGCCGAGGCGAGCGGCGGTCGGAAACAGTCGCAACGTCTCTTCAAAAGGAATGTCGCTCGGTTGGTCCCGGCGGTGGTTGCTTTGGGCGATCAGGAATGCCGCCGCTGCGAGGATGAGGGCCCGCGTGACGCGAACCAGCCAGCGAACCACGAGCGGCAGCGGCTTGAACGGAGCGCGCGGGTCCTTCAGGACTGGCAGCAAAGGGCTGTGATCCGGCGGACCTGCTGACACGAGACCCGATTTCTCCTGGGCGAACAAACGGCTGGCAATTCAGCGTAGTTCGAAGAGGGAGACGATTCACGGCCGTTCAACAAAGAAGCCCGGCTTCCTGGGCAGAAGCCGGGCTTCGGGCGTCGAAAATCGAGCCGAGGCGTGCCTGGATTGTCGGAGAGGCACGCCCCGGCTCAGCGGAGGATTCACTCGTCGCTTTCGGGGCGACGTTCCCGACGCTCACTCGGAGCGCCGAATTCCCGGGCGATCGCTTCCCGCAGTTCCTCGGGACTGATCCGGCCGTCACCGTTGCCATCCAGGTCCTTGAACCGTTCCTTCATCCGGTCCGGAGCTTCGTCCTTCGAAACACTGCCATCCCCATCCCGGTCGAGCCGGGAGAAGATGTCTCGAGGCCGCTCGCCGTCACGGCCAGGTCCCCGTTCCCCACGCGGCGGGCCTCCTTCCGGCCGACCCTCCGGACGACCTTCAGGACGCGGACGATCACCTTCGCGTGCCCCCTCGGGACGCGGCCGATCGCCGTCGCGCGGACCTTCCGGACGTCGATCACCGTCGCGCATTCCTTCCGGGCGGGGACGGTCGCCGTCCCGCGGTCCGTCAGGACGCCGGTCACCATCGCGCGGCCCCTCTGCCCGCCGTTCACCGTCGCGGACCATTTCGCGATCACGGTCGCCCCCTTCACGACGCATCCCGTCCGGTCCGCCGAAGCCCGGCCGGCCAAAGCCCCGGAACTCCGATCCCCCAAACGGCCCGCCAGCCAGCTCGGCAAAATCGAGTTCGCCGTCTGAGTTCCGGTCGAGTTCTTCGAATCGGTCGGCCAGCCGCGCGAGCTCCCTGCGATTCAGCTTTCCATTCTCGTCGCGATCAAGGACCCGGATCAGCGGGCTCATCGGCCGTCCCTCGCCGAAGCGACCGAATCCCCGTGCTTCCGGGCGGTCCCCACGTTCCATGCGGTCCCCTTCCGGAGGTCGAGGCGGGCCATCCGGACGTCCGGGGCCATCTCCTCGGCCCGGTCCCGGTCCGCGATCGCCGTCTTCCCGGGCCATCTCACGTCCTTCAGGACGCGGGCGGTCGCCCGCCCCTTCCGGCCGTCGACCGTCGCGGCCCCCCGGCGGACCGTACTTCGCCATCACTTTCTCGAATTCCTCACGCGTCAATTCGCTCTTCCCCGAGGCAGTGAACACCAGTTCAAGTCGCTCCTGCATTTCAGCCGGCGCCTGTTCCGGGATCTCCTGCTTCGTGAACTTGCCGTCCTTGTCCCGGTCGATCCGTTCGAACATCTGGCCCGGCGAAAACATCGGGCGATCGCTGCCAAACCGCCCGCGGGGAGCCTCGACCGGCTTGTCCTCATGCGTCATTGCGGCGACGAACTCTTCGCGGCTCAACTTGTGGTCGTCGTTCTTGTCCCCAACGCGGACCAGCCGCTCGTAAAACCGCTTGCGATCTTCGCCGATCTCGTCGTCGACGAGCGTCCCGTCGCTGTTCTTGTCGAGCGTTTCAAAGAGCTTCGCGGGCTCCTGGACCGGCTCGTCGCTCTTCACGGGACCGATCCACGTCAGCGCCGACGCGCAGACCATCCCGAATGCCATTCGTTTCATGAGCTTGCTCACCGAGGGGGTGTCACTTGGAACACGACATGAAACCCCGGGCGCGTGACGGCGGTATCGGACCATTTTCAAAAGCTGTTCGATTCTGCAACGGTCGGCCTCGCCTCCGATCCACTGGACCGGGTGACCAAATCCGCCCTTTTCCGGGTTTCTCCGATCAGATAGCTTCCGCGCAAATTGCCCGGGAGCCGCGGACGGATCGCGCGATTCCCGGAGGTGGCCAAGGACTGCAATGTCGCTCAGGGAAGGGCGCTGCGGATGACTCGTAAACTTTCATCATCAAGAACCGTTCGCTGGCTGGGCGGCCTGTCGGTTCTGTTCAGCGTTGCGACAGCAGCGGTCGTCCTCCGCGGTCAGGAGGAGGACATCAACCCGATCGGAATCCTCTTCCGCCGCCGCGATGCGCGCAACGCCAAGCAGGATGAGAAGGAGAAGACGCCTCCCGGCCAGCTCCCCTCCGATGTTCCCAAGGCGCCCCCTGCCCAGTTCAGCCAGCAGAAGCAGGCCCCGGCCGCGACTCCCGCGGTGCAGAATGCCGACCCGCTGATGAAGTATGTCGATGAAGCGCTGCGCCTCAGCCAGCGCCGTCTGCTCGTCGCGGAATCCGCCAACGGCAACCCGAACTCGCCGTGGCAGATCATGCACGGCGTCCTCGCCCTCAGGCACAACCTCGAACTCAGGACGCCGCGCGGCACCGTCAACGCCCTGGGGTGGCTCTCCCGCAACCCGATGTTCCGCGGGGAAGCCTGGTTTGAAGCGACCCGCTTCGGCGGACGCGCCCATCCGTTCTCCGTCCCCTACCACTTCGAAGGGCACGTCAACCAGTTCCTGTCGCTGCTCACGATGTCCAACCTGCCGCTCGACCATAAATTCGGCGTCGCGGGCGGTAAGGGATACGTGACGATGGCGGAGATGGTTCGCCACGCCCAGATGATGGTGAACGCCAACGAAGAAATCAGCTGGACCCTCTGGTTCCTCACGCACTACCTCGAGCCCGACGCCGTCTGGACAAACCACAACGGCGAACGCTGGGGAATGGAAAAACTCGTCGCCATGCAGACGGGCCAGAACGTCACCACAGCCCCCTGCGGCGGAACCCACGGCCTCTTCGCCCTCGCCTACGCGCGCAACTCGTACCTGCAGAAACACGGCAAGGTCACCGGCACCTGGCTCCAGGCCGACCAGAAAATCCAGCGTTACATCGCCGAGGCCAGCTCCGGAATGAATGCCGACGGATCGTTCTCGTCCGCGTTCTTCCGCGAACCCAAGCAGCACACTGATGACCCGACCGATCGCCTGAAATCGAGCGGACACATGCTCGAGTGGCTGATGATGGCCGTGCCGCAACAGGACCTGAAGCAGAACTGGGTTCGCTACGGCGTCTATCGCGTCGCGGTCGACCTGATCCAGTTCAGCAACCAGGAAATCGACCCGGGCCCGCTGTACCACGCCGTCCACGCGATCACCCTCTACCGCGAGCGCGTGACTCCCAAGCAGATCACGCCGCAGAATCCCAGGCCGCTCGAGTCGGAACTGGCTCGCACCCCGAAGCCACAGACGGCGCCGCCCGCTGCCGCGCCACCCAAACCGACGATCGACCCGAAGTCGGTCGCGGCCACGCCGTCGAATCCGCCGCCGCCGCGCCCTGTCGCAGAAGCGCCCCCGGGTGAGACAAAGGTCGTGATGGCGCCAGCGAACACACCGGCTCCGGTTCCCATGCCGACGGCCATCCCGACACCGCCTCCCGGCAGCACAGCCGAACCCAAGGTGGCCGTCGACACGCCCAAGCCGATTCCGTCCAACCAGTCGGCCAGCCCTGTCCCCATGCCGGAAGAACCCCGCGTGGCGGCGAACACGCCCGACAAAGTTGAGTCGCTCGTGTTGCCGACGCTCCCGGCGCCAGGCTCCGGACCGTCTGACCCGAAGCGGCCCCCTTCAGCGCTGCCGATTGACAAGCCGGTCGGACTCGCCGCGACGCCGCCGAACCCGACGCCGATCGACACCCCCGCCGCGACGGACGAGAAGCCGCCCGTCGTTCCGGAAGTCACAGTGGGAGCCCTCCCGGTTCCACCACTGCCGACGTTCGAAATCTCGAAGGGCACGAAGAAGAAGGGATCCAAGCCCGACGCCGCGGACGAATTGGCCCCCAGGCCGACGACGGTCTCGAGCCCGACGCCGATCGTCCTGCCGCCGCTCCCGCTCGATCCGATCGACAGCTCGGCCGCGGCAGAAGCCTCGAAGTAACCGGCTGCGAAACCTTGAAACTCGCCTGAACCACCCCGGCATCTGGACACCAGTGCCGGGGTGTTTTCGTGTCGGCTCCGGGCTCCCCGGTGGGGGGAGTGCTGCATCGAGCTTCGAAGGATCCCCGCAAAGTGACTCCCGTCCAGGCGGAAGCGGCGATGCCGAACTCGATCGCAACTGTGGCGGCAGGGCTCTGAAAACCCGGCCGAATCTGCACCTACTTTGCGGCGCCCGCCGTCGGCGGAGTGATGCCAAAATCCTCGATCGTCAGCAGCGACTGGAAGGCGATCCCTTTCGCGGCGAACGCCTCCCGGCCCCCCTCCATGCGATCGACCACTGCGGCCACCATCACGACGTCCATGCCGAAATCCCGTGCCCGCTCGGCCGCCAGCAGCGAACTGCCGCCTGTCGTCACAACGTCTTCCAGCAGCACGGCCTTCATCCCGGCAGTCACCGGACCTTCGATGAACTTCTGCGTGCCATGCCCTTTCGCTTCCTTCCGTACCAGGAAGCCGGCGTATTCACGTCCCTGATCCGCGGCCACGGTCAACGCACCGGCTACCAGCGGATCGGCGCCGATCGACATTCCGCCGATCGCTTCGAACGACGTGTTCTTCAGCAGTTCGAGGAACCCCAGGCTGACGAGCCGCAGACCCGTGGAATGCAGCGTGACCTGCTTGCCGTCCAGGTAGTAGCTGGCCTTCTTGCCCGAGGCGAGCGTGAAGTCGCCAAACTTCAGAGCCCGCTGGCGGAACACTTCAATGAGTTGGTTTCGATCGTACATAGGAGTCACAGGGCAGGCTTCGAGCCGCGTTCGCAAGCAGATCCCCCGAACAAAGCCCGGGGGATCGCATCCAGGGCGTCGCTCGCTCTCCGTCGAAAACGGTCGAGCGACAGTTGATTCGTCGAAAGCTGATTGGTCTCAGGAATTGGATGGCGCGCTCGCGGCTGCCGCCGCCGGAGCTGGAGTCGCAGGCTTCGGCGGCGCGTGAGGCGCGGGGGTGTACAGGCGGACCAGCACGATCCCCGCCATCACCAGCAGCATCCCGACCCACAGCAGCGGATTCACGTTGGGCCGCTCTTTCATCAGGACGAGGTCGGTAATGGCGTTCACCATTGTGGCGCCGCCGAACACAATCGGCATGACGAGCGCCGGACCTCCAAACTTCCCCTTGATGGCGTAGAACACCGCGGCTGTGAGACACAGCGCGCCGAACGCTCCCAGCGAGCCCGCCAGGAACCCCCACTTTGCCGCGGGATAGTGCGTCCCGCTGAAGGAAAAGCTGTCTCCAAACAGCTTCATACAAACGAGTCCGCCGATCACGCCCCACACCAGGTAGGCCACGCCGATGAACATGTACGGCTTGAAGGGGCTCCACTCCGTTCCACGGGCTTTGCCGAGCGCCGGGCCATAGGTTCCCCAGAAACAGGCGGTCGCCACGGCGAACGCAATCGGCACCCAGATCCCGCGCATCAGCTTCTCCCTGAATTCAACTCGCACTCGCCCGGCGAACGGTTCTGCCGGTCGCGGGAATGCTAGCAGGGGACGCCCGGAGCGGCATCTGTCGAACAGAGCAGGTGGTCCCGCAATCGCTCAGAACTTGTACGCCGGGTTCTTGGCCGAGAAGTCTTCGTTTGCCAGGCCGACATTGGTCCGCACCTTGACGTACGTGAATTCTTCAACCAGCGGCGGTTCCTGGCCTGACGCGGCCGGATAACCGTAGTTCTCGATCCGCACCGGCAGGTTCGCCTGCGCATCAATGTACAGCCGCGTCACGTGAAACGGGAACTGGCGCCGCGGCTGCGGATGGGTGCATTCAATCGCCGGACACGACATCCCGCCGATCTTGGCATCCGGGTAGTACTGCACGTTCGTTTCGCCGAACTGCCCTTCGTACTCCCACTGCGCGATGACCTTGTCGATCAGCTTCCGCATCCCGATCTCGGTAATCGGGTGCCGGTTCTCTGCCCGGACCTGTGGAGCGTCGATCGCCAGCGGCACCGTCCCCACCAGCGACTTGAGCCCGCTCCCTTCGTGGGCCAGGAGCTTGTTGTCGTTCTGGCCGTAGACAAACAGGATCTCGCGCCCGGGATTCGGCTCCTGGTTCTTCAGATAGACGCTGAACGGCTCTTCGCGAAACTTCATTTCCATCGTCTGCGTCACCACCGCGCCGTTCAGAAGTTCGCGCTTGATGAACACGCACTGGTAATCCCGTACCGAGTCGAGCGACTTCCGGCTGGCCCGCGCAAGCTTGAGCGCGGGAGCCAGCGGATGCCGCTCGTCCACCGGGGGATACTTGTGACCGCTCGCCGACGCCTGCGCCGTCGGGCTCGGAGCATTCAACGATTGCCCCTGCACGTGTGACCCCGACAGCACCAGGGCCAGCGCGCACACCCGGCGGAGTGCAGTCGAACGAGCAGCAAAGGCGAGCGCCATGAACATCCGCATCCTCGTGACCCGCCGTTACGGGCTCGTCGGAATCTTGTTGACGTCGTCTTCAAGGTTATCAAGTTTGTGCACGGCCACACCGGCCAGCGCCACACCGGCAACGCCCAGCCCGAGCGCCGCAATCGTCGCCGGATCGAGATAACCAAACTGCCCGCGAACCACAGGAGACGAGCCGTTCACCACGACCGTCTTCATCGCCTGCGCGGGGGCGACATCCGCCTGCCACAGCCGATACGTCGCCTGCGACTGCGGAGTCTGCACCTGGTACACGCCTCCCTTCAGGCTCGCGAACTTGAAACGCCCCTGCGAATCGGCCGTGGTCGTCGCCACTTCCTTCTCATTGCGGACCAGCTTCACAACCACTCCGTCGAGAGGCTTGCCCTGGTCATTGATAACCCGGCCGGCGAACGTGCCATCTTCGGCCAGCGCCACGTCGCGAACCTTCGGAGCGTCGGGCTTCGTCGTCTCGGCAGACTTGGGCGCTTCGGCAGCCGCCGGGCGGGCCGGCTTCTCCTGGGCCATCAGCGGCGCAGGCAGCGCCGTTCCGCAGGCAGCGATCGCCGCCATCCACCATGATTTTCCGATGTGACGCATTCCATTGCCTCCAGCGTAAAAGGACTCTGACTCTCCGCGCACTCACGGCTCAGCCGTCAGCGCCACGACTTCAAATGTTGAACGAGCTGCTGGTTGTAGTTCGGAGCGACGGCGGCAAGACGCGCCGACAGCGGCCGGCCGGCATCCCCCTGCTCGATGTCGTACAGGTAATCGCTGAGGACCTGCCTCACGTTCTGCGGCCCATGCACCATGAAATGCACCCAGGCCCAGCTCTCGCGGTATTCGTCTTCATGCATGTCGCCGAGGTCTTCCAGGACCTCCAGCCTCTGCAGGTTCGGCTTCCAGCGGAACACGATCGACCGCTTCAGACTCCTGAGATACGGGCTCCCCGACGCGCGCTCCGCGGCCGGGGTCTCGAAGTACTCCGCAAAGCCTTCATCGAGCCACAGCGGTACGAACGGCAACGCGTTGTGCAGGACCGCGTGCGTGCACTCGTGCCGCACGTCCGTCGCATAACCCTTCCGGCGATAGACATACACCCGCGACATGTCCGCCCCTTTGACGAACAGCGCCGGCCGCGACATCCCTTCCGGAACCCGCTGCGCCAGATGATCACGGTACGTGCGAACGGAAGAAAACAGGCTGACCTGGATCGGGTCGTCGGACGCCTTGATCGCCAGAAGCCCCTCGACGTCGGCCTTCAGAAGGTCCATCTCGCGAACCAGACTCCGGCCTTCGTCATCCGTCAGCGGAAACTCTGACCGCAATTCGAACGGGCCCGCTTTCCTCTGGTCGACCCACTCGGCCGAGACCGTCGCCACGGCCGCTGCGAGAAACGCAGACGCCACGATGAGCCGGTGGACAAAACGGCCGGACATCAGGCAACAAGGCGGTCGAACGTTGAAAATATGGGGAAAATGCGTCGTTCTGGCGAAGTGTCACCAGGGAATTGGCGACGAACTCCGGCAAAAACCGCGGGAAGCTACCGCCGTTCGCCAAAAACGGTCAAGACGGGTATGCGGCTCCCCTGAAGCGAGCCGCGATCGACTCGACCCTTGAGACTCGGGCAACGGTATGTGACGATCAACCGATGCGTTGTGTCAGGAGGGGACCATGAGGATGGGGAATCGCTGGACGAAAAGGGCCATCGCCCTAGGAGCATGTCTCGGGGCCGCGACGCTGTGGGCCGAGGAGCCTCGAAGTGTCATCCAATCCCTGAACGACGCGTTTCCCGGAATCCAGATCGATCCCGACGCGAATCACGCCGTCACTCCCGAAGAGGCCGCCAATGCCCCCGGGCCGCTCCAGCCGGGCGTCGTCAATTGCGCGATCCTGACCTACGGCAACGGAAAGACGTCGAGGTGCTTCAGCAGCGAGTTCCTCGCCCAGGCCTCGCGAGAGACGAATATCAGGACGAACCCCCGGTTCGTGTCGACGGCCCTCGAATCTTCGGACCTGTTCAAGTGTCCGTTCGCGATCCTGACCGGCGAGGGAAAGTTCGCGCTCACCGAAGCCCAGCGGCTGAACCTCAGGAACTACCTTGAGAACGGCGGATTCATCATCGCATCCGCGGGCTGTAGCAACGAAGACTGGCACAACAGCTTCCGCGCCGAGATCGAGAAGACCTTCGCGGACGCACCGCTCAAAACGCTCGATCCATCCCACGCCGTTTTCCACACGGTGTACGACATCCACGAACTGCGGCTGAAGGGTTCACGCCGGGCTCATCTCGAAGGCCTCGAGATCGATGGACGCATCGCCTTGATCTTCTCCCCCGATGGACTCAATGACACCGGGAAGGCCGGTCCCAAATGCTGCTGCTGCGGTGGAAATGAAGTCCAGAACGCCCGGCAGGTGAACGTGAACCTCCTCGCCTACACGCTCACTCACTGAGGGCCCTCGCGTGTCGGTGTTCCGAATCCTGTGTGTTCGACTCGCCTTCGCCGTCGGCCTCTGCGCCGCGGCATTCACGAACAACGCACACGCGCTCGACTTCCTGACCGACCCGGCCGCGATCCCGTCCGACAACACGCGGCCACGCGTCCTGATCTTCGGCAGCGTCTCCTGCGGATGGTGTCGCAAGCTCGCCGCCGACACTCTCACCAGCCCGCTCATCGCCGAGCGGCAGGACCAGTTCGTGTGCCTCAAGATCGACGTGGATGAGCATGAACTCCTGGCGTCACGATACGGAGTGACCGGCCTGCCGCAGACGGTCATCACGGATGCCGAAGGCAACGTGATCGGCGAGAAGTCGGGATATCTGCCGCCAATCGAGTATGCGGCCTTCCTTGATGCGACGCTGAAGAATCCGCAGTCGACGGCGACCGACCTCGCGAAATGGCTCGTCGAACTCAAATCGTCCACAGCGGCGAGTCGTCACGACGCGGCGAAGAACCTGCTTCAGCACGTCTCGCGGGTCGATGGTCCTGGGCGCGATGAGGCCATCGCAGCACTGAAAGAGCAGGGGCCGACGGCGTGGGGCGAGATCGCTCCGTACCTCGATCATCCCCGCCTCTCCGTTCGTGCCGCCGCGGGGGGGCTCCTGCGGCGGGCGACGCTCGCCAACCGCGAGTTCGATCCATTTGCCAGGCCGGATGTCCGCCGCGAACAGTCGCAGGACTGGTCCACGTGGGTCGAGTCTCAGGGAGGAACAGTCGCTGTCGTTTCCTTCATCGACTGGGATGCGGACGCGACCGCCTGGTCTTTGGAAGGAAATGCGGATCGCCCGCCGGCCCCGCCGCTCGCTCAACCTCTCGGGACGCCGGCCGTTCCATGACCGCGTCCTCTCCGCGTCCTCCCCTCATCAACCGGCCACTCGTCGGCGTCCTCGCCATCGCCGGGCTCGTCGGCGGCCTGGGGCTGATGGCATTCGACCGGTTCGACAACCTCTGGGGCGCCTCGCTGTTCCGGGTTGGAATCCTGATGTCGGCCCTGTGGCTGTGGCTTGCCGCCCGGAAGGAGCCGGTGGCCAAACCATCGCCAATCGCAACATGGGTCACGCTTGGCATCGGCGGATTTGCACTGGCGGCCATCCGCAGCCGCAAACCGGTGCTGATGATGGTGACCGGGATTGTGTTCGCCCTGGTGGCGTTTATCGTCAAGCCACGACGACCGCGTGTCTGAAGCCTGACAGGAGCCCGGCCTTCGGCAACTCGTTCGAGGAGTCGTGATACTCATGGCGAGTTCTCCCGCAACGAACTTCAGGAGCACTGTCGGGATCGAAATGATCCGGGTTCCTGCCGGCTCCTTCACGATGGGGAGCCCCGAGTCCGAAGACGGTCATTGGGCCTGGGAGCAGGAGCGAGTCGTCGAATTCGCCAGCGACTTCTGTTTGGGGAAGTTTCCGGTCACGCAGGCCCAGTACCAGGCCGTCACAGGCGTGAACCCGACAGAGCACGAGCACGCTCCGAACGCGCCGGTGACGACGCTGAAATGGGAATCGGCCGCCGACTACTGCCGGGCACTTACCGATCTCGATCGCGAAGCGGGAGTGCTCCCCGAAGACTGGGCATACCGCTTGCCGACGGAGGCGGAATGGGAATACGCATGCCGGGCCGGAACCTCAGGACCGCATCATGGTCCACCCCTGGACGTCGCGTGGTACCACGAGAATGCGAACGAATCGCCGCACCCCGTCGGACAGAAATTGCCGAACGCATGGGGCTTCCACGACATGCTGGGCAACGTCTGGGAATGGTGCCAGGACTGGTTCTGCTTGCGGAATTCCACCCGGTCCGTGCGCGGCGGGAGCTACTACAACAGCGAACGATTCTGCCGCGCGGCTCAGCGATTCGGCTTTGTGTCGTTCCCCGGACGCTACCTGGGCTTTCGAGTGCTGGCCGCCAAGCAAGGACCGTTCGATCTCAGTCCGCCGATCGATGGCTATCCCCCGCAACACTTTCCATGGCCGATCTTCGATGCGATCGACGCGAATGATTTCAACCTGGCATCGCGAATCGTCGCGGCCGATCCCACGGCCGTCGAATCGCCGGACGTGATCCCGCCGCCGCTTCACAACTGCATCTACGACGACAGGCCGGAGATGCTGGTGTGGCTCCTCGACCACGGAGCCAACATCGAAAGACGCGACCAGGACTATGGCGCAACACCACTCTCCACGGCGATCGTGATGCGGAAGAAGCGCATGATCTCACTCCTGGTCGCTCGAGGAGCCAACACCGAAGGACAGTGGGAACGCGCTCTGGATGGACTGGCCGGCGCCTACGAAGAGGCCGATGCCCGGCTCGACCGCGAAGGCTACCGGGACATCGTGACGTTGCTTCAGGAGTTGGGTCTCCAGCGGTCACCGGCAGAGCGGCCATAGGCCGGGAGTCGATTCAAAACGAAAACCGGGGGCGAGTACCCCCGGTTCCGATCTTGTCGCTGCTACGACGCAGGCCCTTATGCCTGCAGCGCGGCGCGGGTCCGGCCGATCAGGCCGCTGTCCCTGTCGGACGTTCCCTTGAGGTTGAAGACCGCCAGCGCCAGGAACTGGTTGCGGAATTCAGGGCTGACGTGCGCGAAGTTTTCGAGCACGGCCGAGCTGAACTTGTAGTCGTGGGAATTGCTTCCCTTCTGGAAGACGAGGCGACGGGCCGCGTCCAGAACAGCTTTCGGATCGCCGCCGCCATTCAGATAGCTGCAGAGCTTGCGCGACGCACGGAGCTTGTCGCCAGAGACGTCGGCGAAGATCTCTTCCACCGTGAACGGGCCGCCCGACACGCCGCCCAGCGGCGCCACGTCCGAAACGGCCAGCTTCGCAAGCTGCCCGCGCCCCTTCGCGGCGTCGCGGAACAGGGCATTGAACGAGCAGGCCTGCAGCAACAGCCGCTGCCGCAGCGATTCGTCTTTCACCTGGCCAGCGATGTAGTGCAGGGCGTTGGCGCTGGTCAGTCCGTGCAGGGAGACGATTCCGGGCTGCCGCATCAGCAGTTCACCCGCGCTGACGAATACGCCATCCCACACGCTGTCGGCGCTCACGCCCGCCGACAGGATCTCCGCCGCGTTCTTCGCCGCCTCATGCGCATTTCCAATTCGGTGGGCTGCGATCAGTTCGTTCGTCGCCCCCGCGTCGATCCGCGTCGTCGCCGGCCGAGCCGTGATGAGCGCCGCGTTCTGCTTCCAGGGACGATCGGCCGCGAGGTCGTTCTTCGCGGGATTCGGATCGTTGCCGTGGCTCATCATCGCAAACGCCAGCGATCGCAGGACCGGCTCGGCATGCTGCCAGCCGATCACTTCGAGAGTCCGCCAGGCGTTCGCGAGGAAGATCGCCTTATGGCCGATGTCGCGGAAATCACGCGCGGCATAGCGGGCGAAGAGTTCAAACACCTCGTCCTTCTTCAGCGAACGCACGATGCCCGCGGTCGCCACATCCACTTTCTCGACGTTCCAGGTCTCCATCGCTTCGGCGAACAGCTTCGCCGCGTCAGGACCATGCGGAACTTTGGCCTCGTTCACCGGCTTCATCTTCCAGCCGGTCTTCGACGCCTCTTCCGCCTGCGTCGCCTTCACATAGTCGATCGCCCAGAAGATCGGCAGCCAGCGTTCGTCCTCGGGGCCCGCCGTACTCGCAAGATGGCAGGAATTCACGACCAGGACGCTGTGAAACTTGAAGCCGACGGACGGCCGCGGCTGCACGTTCCGGATTCCCGTCAGTTGCAGCGCCGCGAGCACTTCGCGATAGGGCGTTCCTTTGCGGATGACGCCTGCCAGCCGTTCGAGCACCTGCTCACGCGGCGTGTCTTCAATCAACCGGACGAGCGGCTCGATCTCAGGCGTGAACAGGACTCGATCCGAAACTGCGGCCGTTTCGCTGGCGGAAACGCGCGGGAGGGTCCCCAGAAACGCCCAATCGGCGGCCGACCACGCCATTCCACCCACGGCGGCGGTTTTGAGGAACTGACGACGATTTTTGGGATCGATCATGAGCGTTCTCCGTGAAACATCCGCAATGCGACAGATCAGACCCCGTTGATACTTCGGAGACGGCGCTGCGTCTATGCATGCGTCAAAAAGAATTGGAACCCACCGCAGCAACCCAACCGCTTCTGCAAGTCGAATGCATATATATAGACGTGCGGACTGCCGAGGCCTACGATGAATTCCTGAGGAATACGAAGGAGCAGGGGGCAGCCATGAGCGATCAGGTGCGGCGAGAGAAGCCAGACGAAATCCGCACGATCCGCTCGATGCTGAAGACGGCCGGCATCCGCGCGACGCCGGCACGGATCAGCGTCCTGCGCGAACTGCGTGCCTCAAGGTCGCCGCTGACACACGCCGACCTCACAGAGATCCTCGTCCCCGAGGGCTTTGACAAGGCGACTGTCTTCCGCAATCTGAATGATCTCGCGGAGGCCGGTCTCGCGAGCCGGACCGAACTGGGTGACCACGTCTGGCGGTTCGAGGCGGTTGATCCCGCCCATGCGGGCGAGGAGAAGCATCCGCATTTCGTCTGCGTCGAGTGCAAATCAGTCACCTGCCTGGGCGACATGGAATTCACCACCAAATCGCGCAAGCAGGCCTCCACCATCGGCAACATCACCGAGATCCTGATCAAGGGACACTGCAGCGCCTGCGCCTCCGCCGTGCCGTGAGCAAAAGACGCACGTCTCCGGCCCGACGTCGCCCCAACTCATGAAGCCGGCACACGACGACACTCGCTGATGGGCACTCGGACCACATGACTGGTATGCTGACGGGGCACCCTCGTCGAACGGCAGCCACCCATGTCGCGTCGCACTGCAAGCCTTGCCTTCTGCTGCACTGCATTGCTGGTCTTCGGCGCGGCTGGCCTTTTCGCCGACGAACCGGCCCCTGACGAGCCGCCGATCTCGGCCGACGATCGCGGGCACTGGTCCTACCGACCTCTGGCGACCGTCCATCCCCCCGCAGTGGCCGACACCACCTGGGGCAGGACGCCCATCGACCGCTTCATCCTCGCCCGCCTCGAGCAGAAATCGCTCCGGCCGATGCCCGAGGCCGACCGCGCAACACTCCTCCGCCGCATCACCTTCGACCTCACCGGCCTGCCCCCCACTCCCGGGGAGCTGCGCGACTTTCTCAGCAGCGAAGATCCGGATGCGTATGAACAGGTCGTGGACCGCCTGCTGGCGAGCCCGCGCTATGGCGAGCGCTGGGGACAGCACTGGCTCGATGTCGCCCGCTACGCCGACACGGATGGCTTCGAGTTTGATGCCATCCGCCCCAACGCCTGGCGCTATCGCGACTGGGTCATTGATGCGTTCGACCACGACATGCCCTATGGCGAGTTCGTCCGCAGGCAGATCGCGGGCGATCTGGTCGAGCCGGACAACCCGGCCTCGATCGTGGCGACAGGCTTCCTCCTGTGCGGGCCCGACATGCCCGACATCAACCTGCAGGAAGAACGAAGGCACACGGTCCTGAACGAGATGACCGGCGCCGTCGGCGAAGTCTTCCTCGGGATGCAGATGGGGTGCGCTGCCTGCCACAACCACAAGTTCGATCCGATCAGCCAGCTCGATTTCTATCGCCTCAGGGCCTTCTTCGAGCCGTGCGAACTCTTCCGGGAACAGCCGCTCGCCAGCGCCGAACAGCGACAGGCGATCGCCGAACTGCAGAAGCAACAGTCCGGAAAGTGGAAGGAGCTGGAAGCGGAGCGGAACCGGCTGATGGCCGAAGATCCGGAAATCAATGCCCCCCGCATCAAGGCGATCGACGGCGACCTGGCCAAACTGAAAGGGGCGTTGCCGGCAGGCGTTGCTCTCGGCCGGGCTGTGCAGCCGGCCTCGATGCCTGTGGAAAGCCGGCTGTACGCCCGCGGAGACTTTCGACGGATCGGCCCTGTCGTGAGTCCGGCCGTTCCGCGCGTGGCCGGGTCGGCCGCCGTCGAATCGACATTGCCTGAGGCCCGGACAACCCTGGCCGACTGGATCGCCTCACCCGAAAATGGCCTGGCCGTCCGGGTAATGGTGAACCGTATCTGGCTGCATCATTTCGGCCGCGGCCTGTCGGAGAACCCGAACGACTTCGGATCGATGGGAACGCCTCCCTCGCATCCCGAGCTGCTCGAATGGCTGGCCAACGAATTCGTGTCATCGGAAGGGAGCGTGAAATCGCTGCACCGGCGCATTGTCACGTCAGCCGATTACCGCACGGCCGGTCGCTCCGAGGCGGACCCGGCCCGGTGGAACGCGCTGCTCGAGGCCGATCCTGACAACCGCCTGCTCGGACGCATGCCCCGCCGCCGACTCGACGGCGAGGAAATCCGCGACGCCATGCTCGCCGCAGCCGGCTCCTTGAACGACGAACGATTCGGCCCCGGGGTCCGCCCGCCGCTGCCGGCAGAAGTCGTTTCCACACTCCTGAAAAACCAGTGGAACGTGACGCCCGGGAAGTCGTCACACACGCGCCGGAGCGCGTACCTGTTCGTTCGACGAAACCTGCGGTTCCCGCTGTTCGAAGTCTTCGACCGGCCCGATGCGAACCAGAGCTGCCCGCGTCGACACGAGAGCACCACCGCCCCTCAGGCACTGACGCTCCTCAACTCCCAGTTCACCTGGACCTGCGCAGAATCGCTGGCGACCGAGATCGCACGGTCGGCCCAGACGCCCGCGGAACAGGCTGACGCCGCCTGCCGAATCGTCCTGACGCGCCCGGCCACGCCCCAGGATGCCGGGCTGCTCGCCGAAGCCGGGGATCTCACGACCTACTGTGCCGCGCTCCTCAACGCGAGCGAATTCCTGTACGTCGAGTGACCCGTGGGCGACGCTGACCGTGTCGACAACGCACTCCTCACCTCCGCCGCGTCGCCGGAGTTCGTCCCGCTTCCTCCCGCTGCTCGTCGGCCGTCATCCGCAGTGAGGTCTCGAGCGTCCACCGACGGCGCACCACATCGAGAACGCAAAGTGCAACGACGAGCCCCGCGAGCTGCAGCGCCAGCAGCGACAGATCATCGCTCGTTCGGCGCAGCGTCGCTTCCAGCGAACCCTGCCATGCGCGGCTGAATTCGAACGTCTGCACGGCGATGAACGCGCCGCCAGCCACCCCGGCCAGCACCACGATCGACCACAGGGCGGTGACCACCTGCCCGGCCGAGAACAGGCGATTCATCCCTTCAAACGGGTTCACGCGGGAAAGGTCGGCGGACATCGCGGCCGGTGACCACTGGAACCCGGTCTGCGCCAGATTGACCACGGCGGCCGTTCCCCACACGGCCGCCATTCCCCAAACGGCGAACAGGCCAAGCGCGAGGAAGTCGCCCTGCAGGAGGGAAGCGGCGGAATCGAGATCGAGCGAGAGGGCCGGCCGTTCCTGGAGACGTGACTTCAACCGCGAGGCGAGCTGGTCGACGACGGCCGGGCCGGTCCACAGCCACAGGGCGGCCGCCGCCGCGAGAGAAACCGCCCCGGTGAATGCCGCGCTCCGCGCTGAGTATCCCTGTTCACGGGCCCACGCGCGCCGCCGTTCGGAAGCCGGCAATGTCCGCTCGACGTCTTCCATGCGTCAGGGAATCTGTCAGAAAAATGGGTGCCACTGGCTCCGCCAGTGCAATCAACAATTCGGCCTCCCATCCGGTTCGCACTGGCAAAGCCTGTGCCACCAGGAATCTGAAGCCTCAGGGAGCCTAATTCCAACAGCCCCGCCCCGCGAAGATCAGTTCGCCGAAGGCTCGACCAGCCGCTGGCGGAGATAGGCCGCGCGAACGGCGTTGCGATCCGCCGCGTCGCCCGCGTCGTCCCGCAGCTTCTGGAGATGGGCCGGCTGCGAATGGAGGAACAGCTCGTTGACGACCGGGATGGTCAGCTGGTCGACGAGCCCCAGGTTGATCCCAAGCCGCACCAGCGACAGCCGCTGCAGCGTCTCTTCGGAATTGATCGTCTGCGCGCTCTTCAGGATTCCATAGGCCCGCGACACCTGGTCGTGCAGCCGGTTGCGGTCCTCTTTGACGAGCGCCTGCCGCACCCGTCGTTCGTACTCGAGGATGTCCGGCACGACGCGTTTGACCGTCGAGACGAGTTGCTCCTCCGACTTGCCGAGCGTGATCTGGTTCGAGATCTGGTAGAAGTCGCCCATCGCCTGGCTCCCTTCACCGTACAGCCCGCGCACGGCCAGGCTCATCTTGTGCATCGCCTGGAAGACCTTCTGGATCTCCTTCGTCAGGACGAGAGCGGGAAGATGCAGCAGGACGCTGACCCGCATGCCGGTGCCGACGTTCGTGGGACAACTGGTGAGATAGCCGAACTCTTCGCTGAAGGCGAACGTGACGTTCTCTTCGAGTTCGTTGTCGAGCCGATTGATCGCCTGCCAGGCCTCATCGAGGGCAAAACCGGAGCGAAACACCTGCATCCGCAGGTGGTCTTCCTCGTTGATCATCAGGCTGATCGATTCGCGGGAATCGATGGCCACGCCCCGCGGGCCTTCTTTCTCCGAATGCTCGCGGCTGATCAGCTGCCGCTCGACGAGAAACTGGCGGTCGACCTGCGAGAGATTCTCGACGTTCTGGTAGACGAGGTTTCCGCAGCTGCCGACCGAGGCGATTCTCTCGCGAAGAAGCGATTCCACTTCAGCCCGGCCCGCGGCATCCGCCCGCGGCGGAAACGGGTACTCGACGAGGTTGCGCGCGAGGCGAATCCGGCTCGAGACGACGATGTCCGATTCAGCGCCCGTTCCGCGCAGCCACTCCCCCGTCGACTGAATAAACCGATCAAACTCCACGTCGATTGCTCCCTATCGCGAGGCGTCGGGCGTCACGCCCCGGTCCGGCGTCCCCTCAACTGCCGTCGCCAGACACTTATCACTGTATGCAATTGGCAGAGGCCGAAACAGGGCCGTTTTCGCCAGCGGCCGTGCTCCAAACGCCCCTCCACGACCCGGTGCGCCGCAAAATCGCCCCCCTGCCCGACCACGGGGAACGGAGCACTTCAGATCTCGACCGGCTCTCCGCCCCCTTCCGGCTCTGGAGGTTTGGGAGGCACGACGAGGATCCGGTCGATCCGAGCACCGTCCATATCAACGACTTCCATCGAAATCCCGAACCAGTTCACTTTCTCGCCGACACGGGGAATCCGCTCGAGCATCTGCAGCACGACGCCCGAAACCGTGCTGATGTCGTCCGGCGGTTTCAGGGACGGCACCTTGTCCTGGAGAAGTTCCACGAAGTCGTAAATCGGCATCGTTCCATCGACGAGCCACGAGCCATCTTCCCGCTGGACGTACAGCTGGATGTGGTCTTTTCGGTGCTCGTCGTGAATCTCGCCGACGAGTTCCTCGAGCACGTCTTCCATCGTGACGAGCCCTTCGGTGCCACCGAATTCGTCGACGACGATCGCCAGCTGAGTCCGATGCTCCTGGAACGTTTCGAGCACCTTGTCGAGAGTCATCGTGTCGGGCACGAAGACCGGCTTGTGCAGCAGCTTCCGCAGTTCCACCGGGCGCCCCAGGTAGACCTGCTGGAAGACATCCTTGATGTAGACGAATCCCAGAACCTGGTCGAGCGTCTCCTGGTAGACGGGAATCCGCGAGAAGCCCGCCATGGCGATCGAGCCCATCACTTCGTCCTGCGGCGTATCGACGTCGAGGGCCTCCATATCAACGCGCGGCCGCAGGATATCCTTGACCTTCTTGTCCCCCAGCTGCAGCGCCTCGATCGCCACGTCCTTCTCGGAAACGTTGAACACCCCCTCCGCGTGGCCCGTCTCGATCAGGTGCTCGATGTCTTCGATGGAAACGCTCGGCTCGTTCTCCGATTTCAGCCGGAACACGAACAGGATGCCCGTGGAAACCCAGCTGAGCATCGCCACGAACGGCCGCGTCAGCCGGCTCATGACGCTCATCGGAAACGAAACGACGCGGGCCAGAGGCTCGGCCCGCTGCAGCGCCAGACGCTTCGGAACGAGTTCGCCCAGCACGATCGACACGAAGCTGATGCCCATCGTGATCACGCCCAGCGACAGCGGGACGCGGTACTTCTGGACGACAGCGTACTTCGACGTCGACATCCACTCGGCGAGATCACCGGCCAACTCTGATCCGCCGAACGCGGCCGCCAGGGTTCCTACAAACGTGATTCCAACCTGGATCGTCGACAGAAACCGCCCCGGATCCTGCGACAGCAGTAACGCCAGTTTGGCCCCACGATCGCCCAGTTTCGCGAGTTGCTCGAGCCGTCCCCGACGAGCCGTCAGAATGGCGATTTCCGCTCCGGCGAAGAAGCCGTTGAGCAAAATAAGCAGCAGGACGATGAAAACTTCCACAGAGATGGACATCACATTCCCGCAGGACAATCGATTGATCGTTGCGGATTATAGGGCTCGCCGGTCGTCACGCGACCGAAGTCCGACGACCCGGCGGGCATGTTCCGAAAACGGCAGGCCCTGCCCGGGCGAGCAAAAGCCGCGTGGTCGCAGCCCTCAGGCGCGGGCAAACAGCCCCGGCAGCGTGTTCAACGCCTGAAACCGCGGCGCGCTCAAATCCGGCTCCATCGCGATCCGCGGCAGGCTGTAGTGGTCGGCCGTGCGCGCGTGCGTCGCGTCCAGGTAGCCCCCCTGGAAGTTGAACGCCCAGCGGAGACCGGCCTCCTGCATGAGCTGCTCCGTTTCGGAGGTGAACGCATCCGCGGTCCCCACGGGATAGCTGAACGAGTTCACCGTCCCGCCGAGAACGTCCTCGATCCGACGCTTCGACTCCGTGATCTCGAATTGCTGCTGCTCGCGGCTGCAACGGGCGAGGACCGGATGCGTGACCGTATGCGCCCCGATCGACTGGCCGGCCGATTGCAGTTCCCGGATCTGATCCCACGTCATCCAGGGGGCGAATCCGTCCGTCACCGGGCAGCGTCCGGAGCCGGTCGCCTCGGCAATTTCCTCCAGAAACGCCGGCCCCTCTTCGGTCGCCAGCCCCTTATAGGTGCGGAGAAGGGTCTGAATGACGGCCGAGGTCTCGTCGGCCCCCCAATTCGCTCGCGGCGTGCCATCGTGCGACAGCCGTGCGGGCCATTCGCGACGGACCGCCTGTTTCACCATCCAGGAGATTTCATCCCACCACGCCACGCGCCGGCCGTCGATGAATCCCGTGGTAATAAAGAACGTCGCCGGAATTGCATGGCGGCGCAGGACCGGCAGCGCCAGCTGGTAGTTGTCGAGGTAGCCGTCGTCGAAGGTGATCAGGACAAACCGTCCTGAGCGGTCGAGTGCGGAGGCCAGGTCGTCCATGCCGATCACGTCCGCGTGCGATTTGAGCCACGCGAGCTGGTCGTCGAATTGCTGCTGAGTCGCGCTGAAGACCCCGGAATCGAGCGGTGATGCGACCGCGTCGCCGATGCGGTGATAGTTGAGAACCAGCAGCCCGTTCCAGGGTCGCAGCCGGCGCAGGAGCGGGCCGATGCCGGTCGCGGCCAGCGCGCGGGCGAGGATTTCCTTCTTGTGCTGCATGGAACGGACGACGGCATCGGGGAGAGGAACCGCGGGGCAGGGTCGCGCCGGTACATCGCGCCGCTGCCAAAACGTCAGAAAACCATACGTCACTTCCAGCTGCGCTCGGGCGAAAGCCGTCTTTCCGCCGCTTCCGTGTACGCCGTACACTCGGATTACTCCGGTTCTGACGGCTCGGGCCCCTTCCCGTCCGGCTATCCCTGTGTTGAAGGACACGTCGTGCCCCGGCGCATTTGCAGGCTGTTCATTCTCGCCGCGGCGTTTCTGCCCGTCGTTTCACCCCCGCCCTCGGCTCAGGCCGCGCCACCAGCGTCCCCCGCACGCAACACGCTCTACGACCGCCTCCTGGGCGACTACGAAACACGCCACGCCAGATTCGCGGCCCAGGTGGAAATTTTGGCCGCCGAAGAGCAGGACCCTGCGGAGGCCCAACGGCTTCGCGCGCTGGCCGGCCCGCCGGAGGTCCGCTCGCTGCAGATGATGGAGCTGCCGGAAACGCCCACGCCTCCACTCCCGGCCGACCTGCCGGGCGCCGAACGCAACCGTCTCCTGCGCCTGCGGGCGCTCGAATCCGACTACGCCAACGACCTGTACAAGCTGGGGCAGAAAGCGAAATCCAACGGACAGATCAGCCTGGCGTGGCGGTTCATCCAGGAGGCGGCGTACCGCAATCCCGATCACGAAGGGGCTCGCACCAGCCTGGGCTATGTCCTCTACCAGAACGCCTGGACCACTCCCTTCCGCCGGCAGATGCTTGTCCAGGGAAACGTCTGGCATGACCGCTTCGGCTGGCTGTCCACGGACGATCTCCCCAAGTACCTGGCCGGAGAACGCCGCGCCAAAGATCGCCGCTGGCTTCCGGCCGATCGCGATGCAGCGATCCGCGCCGACTGGGCGAACGCCTGGGAAGTCGATTCCGAACATTTCCACGTCCGCTCGAACCACAGCCTCGAGCGGGCCGTGGAGATCAGCGTCGAGCTCGAACGGTTCCACGACTACTTCGTCCGCGAGTTCGCCCCGGTCTTCATGACGCCGCAGCAGATGCAGAAGCTCTTCCAGGGGGCCGGCGGCAAGGTCGGAACGAAGCGACACATCGTCCACTACTACCGGACGCGCGAGGAGTTTCAGAAGCGCCTCGTCGGCAAGCAGTCGGAGGCGGCCTTCAGCGACGGCATGTATATGCCCGACGATCGCATCGCCTTCTTCTTCGATCGCCCCGGCGAGAACGACCGCGTCGCCGAAACGATGTACCACGAAATGACTCACCAGATTCTCTGCGAGAGTTCGCTGAAGCTGGTCGGCGTCGGCAACTGGGACGAAGGCGATTTCTGGCTCGTCGAAGGCCTCGCCTGCTACCTCGAATCGTTCCAGCCGCTGGGACGCGGAGGGACCGTCGGCGACCCGGGCCACCTTCGCATCGACTGGGCTCGCCGGTTCCTTGTCGACGAAGAGTTTTTCGTGCCTCTGGAGCGGTTCACCGCGATGACCCAGCGTGAGTTCCAGTGCGCCGACATGGTCAACGGCCCCGCCCGTATCAAGCGGCTGCAGCAGCTCTATGCCCAGGCCGCGGGCGTCACCCATTTCTTCATGCACTCAGGCGACGGCCGGTATCGCGACGCGCTCGTCAAATACCTGGCCGACATTTACAGCGCCGACCAGCGGGTCCGGAAGAACAATCCCACGCTCGCCGAACTGACCGGCGTTCCCTTTGAGGAACTCGATCGGCAGTACCAGGACTACATCCGCGGACTGCCCGCATCGACCCGGACCGCAACGCGCCCGTAATTGCTGTTAATCGCCCCGTTCCGGGTCGGTTTCTTCCACAGAAAGAAACGCCGGCTGACTCGACAACACGAGCCTCCGGCCGACCGGAACCCAGGGGTCATGTCGACGGACTACGAAATCGAAGTGTTCTACGACGGCGGCTGCCCGCTCTGCCGGCGCGAGATCGACATGCTCCGCCGACGGAATCGGCGTCAGCGCATCCGCTTCACGGACATTGATGCGGAGACGTTCGACCCGGCCGCCGTCGGCAAGACAATGGATGAACTGATGGCCGAGATCCACGGGCGGCTTCCCGATGGCTCGGTCATCAGCGGCGTCGAGGTGTTCCGACGGTTGTACTCGGCCGTCGGCCTCCGCTGGCTCGTCGCGCCCACGCGACTGCCTGGCATCGCGGCTCTGCTCAACGTCGGCTATCGACTGTTCGCACGGAACCGCCTGAAACTGACCGGCCGCTGCAAAACGGGCGTCTGCCGCTCGCCAGTTGCCTCTTCGCTGGAAGGTCAGACGCCACCGAAATGCTCGTCGTGAGCGAGTGACGCGCCTGGGCCTGCGAGCGAACCAGCCTGTCGCCCGATCCAGGAGGATCGGAGGTGAGATCAAGGCTTCGATTCCATCGCTCTGGCGTCTTTTCTCGAAAGCGGGTCCGTGGGACCAAGCCGCTCTTCCGGCCTGTGCCCCAGCCGGACGATGTACTCATTGACGAGATGGTCGTACCGGGCGCGATTCTCGTAGGTTGGCTCAAACTTCGAATGCAGCGATTTCAGCGCCTCGATCACCTTCCCGGTGTTCCCTGCTTCGAGTTCCAGAAGTGTGGTGTCGATCAGCCCCTTCGACGCACTGCCGTACCACGCTTTCGAGTTGAATCGCTCGAACGAGCCCACGCCAGCTGCGACCGCGTAGCACATTCCGATCGCGCAGCATCCCAGCGCAATCCGCAGTCCCCGACGGGCCTGGAACTCTGATGCCAGCCACGCCACCGGCATCGCGAGACAGAGAAAGAGAATGAGCTTGATCTGATTGGGAAGGTCCATGCCAGTCAGGCTACCAGACGAGTCTCGAAATCGGCCCGAAGACCCAGGGCTGGTCACTTTTTCAAGATGGGCCAATTCGCCGTTGGCTCGCGTCGTTGCCGCAGAATGACTTGCGGAGACGAGAGACGACCGTCTGTGAAAAAGTGACTCGCCCCGCCCCAATCCCAATCCGCCAAAGCACTCCCGAGTCCCGAGTACCGAGTACCGAGTACCGGCCCCCCCCCCCCCCCCCCCCCCCCCCCCCCC